>JAIZWN010000686.1 GCA_020443945.1 Candidatus Thiosymbion ectosymbiont of Robbea hypermnestra
TGCCAGGGACGGCAAAACTAAAGAGGGGGCTGAACGGTTACCACTCACTGTGGCTAGCTACGTATATAGGTCCCCAATTTTTCAGGGTCCCCACAATTTTGAGTCGTATGGAATAACCCGTTGGGGTTCGCAAGCTCACCCCAACCTACCTTGCTGCCTCATTGATAGTCTGATAATAGTATTTTTTCTAACCCTTTTGGTGTTTTCATCTTCTTATCGTTGGTTAAGATAATTTCACACTTGCTTTCAAGTGCGGTTGCTACGTGTATAGCGTCTGGTATTTTCATGGTAGTAGTTCCCGCTAGGAACGCCGCTTGTATAAAAATATCTCGATTTGGTGCAACAAGGTCAAAAACACCACTTTCTTCAAGGAAAGAACGATAGGTCGTTATTCCTTTCGTCGATTCAACCTTGAAAGGCTGAACAAGTGATTCGCAGAGAGTCAGCTCACTTGTTACGGCTTTGCAGTCGTCTGTTGAAAGAAGATATTGAAGCTCGTTAATAATGGACTGGTATTCAACGAGCCCTTCGATCAAATAGATTATAATGTTGGTATCGAAATATACCCGCTTACCGCTCAGTCGTTCCTTCAATTCCATGCGTCACGCTCTTTGCGGATGAAATCATCTACTTCTTGGCCTGTTTTAAAAACACCTGGGGCGGCGCCTATCCACTTTGATAAATCCCGTCTTTTCCCCGATATTTCTGGATAATCTTTTTTTGTGCGTTCTAACCCTGTAGTTACGGATTCATTCGTATCCAATTCCCCGAGGGCTTCGAGGATTTTGGCTTTTGCTTCTCTTTCAGAGTAGACATTTCCTGTCTCTACCTGCTTCTTAATAAAGCTTTGAAGAGAATTTGTCAGTGTTGTTGTCATGTGTTTTCCCTTGCTCATGTCATCGAATGCGCGGGGTCAACGCTGTGCCAGCAGGGCAATGGCGGCGGCGTTGTGTTTGCGTTTTGCGATGTCCGTGGCGGTCCGGCCTTGGTTGTCCCGCAGGGTCGGGTCCGCCTTGTGCGCCATCAGGGTTTCGATGAGCTGGTTGTGGGCGGTGGTGACCGCCTCCATCAGGGCGGTGATTCCGTCCGCGTCCTGGTGGTTCGGGTCGGCGCCGCCGGCGAGGAGTTGCTCGGCTACCTGGGCGTGGCCCTGGCCGGCGGCCCAGATGAGGGCCGTTGCCGCCAGGTTGTCCTCGGCCTCGATGTCGGCGCCGTGGCGGAGGAGGGCGGCGACTACTTCGGCATGTCCCTTGTCGGCGGCGATGATCAGCGCCGTCGCGCCCTCTTTGTCCCGGGCCTCTTGGTCGGCGTGGGCGGCGAGCAGTCGCTCGATGACCTGGAGGTGTCCCTTTTCCGCGGCGTGCATCAGCGCCGTGCGTCCCTCTTTGTCCGCCGTCCTGGGATTCGCCCCCCGTTGCAGGAGCTGCGTGACGATATCCACAAGGCCATAGCGGGCGGCGATGGTCAGGGCGTCCCAGCCCGCGCGGGTGCGCACATGCAGGTCGGCGCCGCGCTCGAGCAGCAAGGCGGTGATGCCGCTGTGGCCGTTCTCGGCGGCGAAGGTCAGGGCCGTGCAGTCGGCAACCGTGTGCGCGTTGACGTTTGCGCCCCGGGCCAGCAGCAGGGCGACCGTTTCCAGATTGTCGTTCTCGACGGCCATCATAAGGGCCGTTTTGTCGAACTCGTTGGCGGCATCCACGCTCGCGCCGGCGTCCAGGAGGCTTGCGACCGTCTCGCTGTCGCCGATGGCGGCGGCCAGACGCAGCTCTCGGTTCGAATCGATGTCCTGCGACCAGGCCAGCGGGCCGATCAGAATGGCAAGCAGGCCCAGGACCTGGGGGATGTATCCGGTTTTCATACGGCACTATCTCGGTGGGTCGGTTGCGGGATCGGTTGCGGGATCATGCGGTGTCCGCGTCTTTTTCAGCGTTCGGTATCCTCGGGGGGGTCCGGCTCTTCATGGGCGACGCCCTTGTGGCAATCGATGCAGGTTTGTCCCTTGTCTTCGGCGTTCCCGTGTTTGCTGCGCGCGCTTCGATCCTGTTCCGTGAGGTCCATGCGGCGGAAGTCGTGGCAGGAGCGGCATTCCCGGGAGTTTGTCGCTTCCATTTTGGCCCAGACCCGGCTCGCCATCGCCCAGCGTCGGGCCTCGAATTTCTCCGGGGTGTCGATGGTGCCGACGAGCTCGTGGTAGACGTCCTTGGCCGCGATGAGCTTGGCGAGCATCTTGGGGAAGAAGGCGTCGGGGACATGGCAATCGGCGCAGGTGGCCCCGACGCCCGAGGCGTTTTTGTAGTGGGCGCTCTCCTGAAGCTCCTGGAAGGGGATCTGCATGGTGTGGCAGCCGGTGCAGAATTCCTCTCGGTCGGTAAGCGCAAGGCCGGTGTCGAACAGGCCGGCGAAGAGGATACCGGCCAGGAACAGGATGCCGGCGATGAGGAAGATTTGCTTGCGGGAAGGCGCGTTGGACATCGGGCTAGTGTCTTAATTTATTGCTTCCAAGTCTACTCTCCCTTTATTCCGCCTATATCCTTAGAGGCTGTCTAAAAACTAACCCATTGATTTTGCTTGGTATGGAGTCATTGATTCCCCCTCTCCCCAACCCCTCTCCCGCCAGGGGCGAGGGGCTCTGAGCCGTAGCTAGCCTTGTAGGACTACGGCTCACCTGGACCGCGCGGCATGGCTTGAGTTTTTAGACAGCCTCTTATTTATTGAACCTCATTGCCCACACTCTTTTTTGATAAAGGCGATTGAAAGTAAAATGCTTGACTAACCCCTTGGTTTGCGGTCTTCGAGGCCGAATCGGGCGATACCGGATATGATGAGCGGCGCAGACCCGGTCGCGGGGATGACGATCGGTGGGGCGGCGTTCGCTGGTGGCACGGCAGCGGTGGGTAAATTCCCTGCCGTTGTCCCTGTGGTATTTTCCAACCCTTCCTTTTCCAACCCTTTCATCAAGGAACCAACCATGCGCAGTGTGGTCTATCCAGGCACTTTCGACCCCATCACCAACGGCCATCGGGATCTGGTCCGGCGCGCCGCCTCTCTGTTCGACCGGGTCCTGGTGGCGGTGGCGGTGGACACGGGCAAGGCGCCGGCCTTCGGCATCGAGCGCCGGGTCGAGCTGGCGGAGCAGGTGTTGGGGGATCTCCCCCAGGTGGAGGTGGTGCGTTTTTCCGGCCTTCTGATCGCCTTTGCCCGTGAGCACGGGACCCCGGTGATCCTCCGTGGTCTGCGGGCCCTTTCCGATTTCGAGTTCGAGTTTCAGCTTGCGGGCATGAACCGGCGCATGGCCCCGGAAATCGAGACCCTTTTTCTCACCCCGGCGGAGCAATATGCCTTTATCTCCTCGTCCCTGGTGCGCGAGATCGCGCGTCTGGGCGGGGACGTGTCGTCCTTTGTGGCCCCCGTGGTGCAGGCTGCATTACGGGAGCGCTTTGGTTAAGATTTCCCGCCGTCGTTCCGCCATAACCTAATCTCGAGGAGTACCGATATGGCACTGTACATCACTGACGAGTGCATCAACTGCGATGTGTGCGAGCCGGAGTGCCCGAATGGCGCCATCTCCCAGGGGGAAGAGATCTATGTGATCGACCCCGAACTCTGCACCGAGTGCGTGGGTCACTACGAGACCTCCCAGTGCGTCGAGGTCTGCCCCGTGGACTGTATTCCCAAGGACCCGAATCGTGAGGAAACCGAAGAGCAGCTGATGGCCAAGTACGAAAGGATTATGGGCGAGGCCGCCTGAGGCCGTTCCTATGCGTATGCTGCTACAAACCCTTCGCCGGAGCCGGGTCTTCGGCATCTGCGTCCTGCTGCTCCTTGCCGGGGGCTCCCGGGCGGCGGATGGTCCGCCGCGAGCGGCGATTGCCAGCGCCCATCCCCTGGCCACGGATGCGGGCTTTAAGGTCCTGGCGGCCGGGGGCAATGCCTTCGACGCGGCGGTGGCGGTCAGCGCCGTCCTGGCGGTGGTGGAGCCCTACGGCTCCGGCATCGGCGGCGGTGGCTTCTGGCTCCTGTACCGGGCCGCGGACGGGCGCGAGCGGATGCTCGATGGCCGCGAGCGGGCGCCCCTGGCCGCCCGGCGGGATATGTACCTGGACGCCGAGGGGCGCTTCGTGCCGGCGCTGTCCCTGAACGGCCCCCTGGCCGCCGGTATTCCGGGGGCGCCGGCGGCGCTGGCCCACCTGGCGGAGCATTACGGCCGGTTATCCCTGGCGCGGTCCCTCGCCCCGGCGATCCGTCTCGCGCGCGCCGGCTTTGCCGTGGACGGGCGTTACCGGCGGCTCGCCAAAGAGCGGCTGGCGGTGCTGCGGCAATCCCCCGCCGCCGCCGCGCAATTCCTGCAAGACGGTGAGGTGCCGCCGGCGGGGGCCCTGATCGTGCAACCGGACCTGGCGGAGACCCTGACGCGCCTCGCCGACGCGGGTCGGGAGGGCTTCTACGCCGGCCATACCGCCGAACTGCTGGTCGCCGGCGTGCGCGCGGCCGGCGGCATCTGGACCCACGAGGACCTGGCCGCCTACCGGGTCGTGGAACGCGCGCCCATCGTCGGCCATTACCACGGCTGGCGCGTGGTGAGCGCCGCCCCGCCCTCCTCCGGCGGCGTGCTCCTGGTGCAGATGCTCAACATGCTCTCGCGCTTCGACCTGGCGGGCCTCACGGGCGTCGACCGCGCCCATCTGCTGGTGGAAACCATGCGCCGCGCCTACCGCGACCGCGCCCGCTACCTGGGGGATCCGGACGCCTTCGCGGTGCCGGTCGAGCGCCTCACCCACCCCTTCTACGCCGCCGGCCTGGCAAGGGACATCGACCCGGACCGGGCGACCCCCAGCCGACCCGCGGCGGTGCGGGCAAAGGGCGCCGACACCACCCATTTTTCCATCCTGGACCGGGCCGGCAACCGGGTCGCCGCCACCCTCAGCATCAACTACACCTTCGGTTCCGGCTTCGTGCCGCCGGGCACCGGCGTATTGCTCAACGACGAGATGGACGACTTCTCCGCGCAACCCGGAGTACCCAACGTCTACGGGCTGATCGGCGGCGAGGCCAACGCCATCGCGCCGGGCAAACGGATGCTCTCCAGCATGACGCCCACCTTCGTGGAGTCGGAGCGGGGGCTGGCCATCCTGGGAACGCCCGGGGGCAGCCGCATCATCACCATGGTCCTCCAGGGCCTGCTCGCCCTGGACGCCGGAGAACCCCCCGCGGCCTGGGTAGCGCGGCCGAG
This sequence comes from Candidatus Thiosymbion ectosymbiont of Robbea hypermnestra, assembly GCA_020443945.1. Classification (GTDB taxonomy): domain Bacteria; phylum Pseudomonadota; class Gammaproteobacteria; order Chromatiales; family Chromatiaceae; genus Thiosymbion; species Thiosymbion ectosymbiont_B. The sequence goes on from JAIZWN010000686.1 coordinate 5,231, forward strand.
GTTCCATCACCAGTACCTGCCGGATCGGATCCAATACGAGCCGGGGGCCTTCAGCGCCGCCGAACGCCGGCTGCTGGAGGCGAAGGGACACGCCTTGCAGGAGCTCCCGAACGGTTACGGCAACATGCAGGCCATCTACTGGGATCGGTCGCGGAACCAGGTGCGGGCGGCGAGCGATCCGCGGGGCATCGGCAAAGCCCAGGTGCGCTGAATCCCCAAACAAAAACCACGAATGGACACCAACCTGGGACCGCCGGCATCTCACCGGCTTCGTGGGCACGACCCCGCGAGAAAACTGGAGCCTAGGAGTAAATCCGTAGGATGGGCAAAGCGGAGCGCGCTTGTCCATTGGTCCGCGGCTCCGGTTACCCCCCCAGGGTTATTTGGGCCGAGGCTCCCGGCCAAATGCACAAGCGAAGTGTGCCCATCAAATCCGGGGAGAAATGGGGTCAGGTCTTGATCCGTGACTTTTGAAGGCACAGACCAAGACCTGACCCCTTTCCCCATGATACTAAAACATATCGAGGAAAATGATTGGCAATGGATAATTAGTGATGCGGTTCTTTATGAAATACATAAAACTCCAAATGACGAAAGAAGAGGAAGACTAAATTCCCTTAACTCGCGTTCGACTTCATGCATTCCAGTAAATCGGCTCATTCTTGCGAGATCAGCGGAAATACAAATAATGGGGTTTAAAACCTATGATGCATTGCATATTGCGTGCGCGGAAAAAGCAGCCGTAGATGTATTGCTATCTACGGATGATAGGTTATTGAAAAAAGCAAGAACAAACCAGCATAGTCTCAAGATAAAAATTGATAATCCACTTGCCTGGCTACAAAAGGTGGTACAATGAATACTCAAGCTGTAACACTTAATGAAATACGAAAACTCGGAATCGAGGCATTAACGACGCACTTAGGTGCTGTTGGCATGATTCGTTTCCTACAGCAAGGTGAAACCGAATGGGGAGATTATACCAATGATAGAGAAAAGTGGCTTGGCAATCCAACTTTAGAGGAAATTTACGGAGAAATTCAAAATCTAACAAAGGAAGAAATGGGGTCAGGTCTTGATCCGTGACCCTGAAGGCACAGGTCAAGACCTGACTCCTTTCCCCTCTGTTTCTCTAGCGAGGCTTTGCCTTAAGACCACAAGGCGTGACCAACCGCACCGAAGAACCACGGATGTACACGGACGAACACAGATCACAATCCGTGTTTATCTGTGTCTGTCTCCGTGGTTCAAAGAATTTGCGATTCCCGCCCAACAAGAGACAGAAGTGTTTTTGTGCAGCGCACCAACTTGACTCATTTGTAAAGAATTTCCCTTAGTTGAGAATGCTTCCTGGAGGATACGGAGATGCGATTGGGAATCGATGAGCTTCTGCGGGACCCCCAGCGGCGCAAATCCCTGGCGGGCAAGCGCCTGGCCTTGCTCGGCCATCCCGCGTCCCTGACGAGTGACGGCCGCCACACCCTGGATGCCTTGATGGATTGCCCCGGGCTCCGGTTGACGGCCGCCTTCGGCGCCCAGCACGGTATGCGCGGGGATAAGCAGGACAATATGGTCGAGTCCGCCGACTATCGGGACCCGCGTCGCGGCATCCCGGTGTTCAGCCTGTACGGGGAGGTCCGCTATCCGACCGAGGCCATGCTGGATGCCTTCGATGTCCTGCTGGTGGATTTGCAGGATATCGGGACCCGTATTTATACCTATGTCACTACTCTTGCCTATCTGCTGGAGGCCTGCGCCGCCAGGGGCAAGGCCCTGTGGGTGCTGGATCGCCCGAATCCCGCCGGCCGGCCAGTGGAGGGCAGTTTCCTGGAGGCGGGCTGGGAGAGCTTTGTGGGCGCCGCGCCCATGCCGATGCGCCATGGCCTCACCTTCGGCGAGCTGGCGCTCTGGCTCGCCGCGGCCAAGGACCTGGCGATCGCGCCGGAGCTGGTCACCATGGCCGGTTACGAGCCGCAGGCGGGGCCCGGCTATGGCTGGCCCCTGCATCAGGTCTGTTGGGTCAATCCCAGCCCCAATGCCTCCAGCCTCAACATGGCCCGTTGCTTTCCCGGCACCGTGCTGGGTGAGGGGACTACCCTGTCCGAAGGGCGCGGCACCAGCGTGCCCCTGGAGCTGCTCGGGGCCCCCGACCTGGATTGCGAGCGCGTGCTGGCGCGTATGTCCCGGCTGCGGCCGGATTGGCTGATGGGCTGCCTGCTGCGTACCTGCTGGTTTGAACCGACCTTCCATAAGCACGCGGGCAAGCTGTGTTCGGGAATTCAGATACACACGGATCACGCGGCTTACCGGCACGAGGGGTTCCGGCCCTACCGATTGGTCGCCTTGCTGCTCAAGGCGGTGCGCCTGGAGTATCCCGACTACCGGCTGTGGCGGGATTTCGCCTATGAGTATGAGACCGAGCGCTTGGCTATCGACCTGCTCGCCGGCGGGACCTTTTTACGCGAGTGGGTGGATGACCCCGCGGCCGGGCCGGATGATCTGGAGGCCCGGCTGGCTCCCGACGAGGCCGCCTGGGCCCGCGACCGGCAACCGTTTTTACGCTATCCCGCAGGCCGGGGTGAGCGCGCGAATCCCAGCCAATCGCCCCGGGAGATCCCGTAGGCTGGGGTTCCGGGGTTTGCTCCGCTCACCCTGGCCTGTGCTGGTAAAAGGCAGGGATCTCGCCGCGCGCGGGACGGGAAGCTCAGGAATCGGGAAACCGGGCTGTTTCCCACGGGCGCTCCGGGTCCAGCTCCCGCCAGCGGTTGACGATGCCGCAGAATAGCCGCGCCGTCTGTTCCACATCATAGACGGCTGTATGGGCCTCGCTGCTTTTCCAGCCCAGGCCCGCCGTTTGCGCGGCCCGGGCGAGGACCGTTTGCCCATAGGCGAGCCCCGCCAGGGATACGGTGTCGAAGACGCTGAAGGCGTGGAAGGGGCTGCGTTTGAAGTCGGTGCGCTCTACGGCGGCCTTGATGAAGCTCAGGTCGAACCCGGCATTGTGTCCGACCAGGATCGCCCGGTTGCACCCGGCCGATTTCACGGCCTTGCGGATGGGGGTGAGGATGCGGGTGAGGGCGTCCTTTTCCGAAACCGCGTCGCGGAAGGGGTGATCCGGGTCGATGCCGTTGAAGGCCAGTGCCCGCGGGTCGATTTCGGCGCCGACGAACGGCAGCACGTGGCAGGATAGGGTGGGGGCGGGCAGGAGTCGGCCCTGGTCGTCCATGTGGATGATGCTGGCCGCGATTTCCAGCAGCGGGTGGCGCTGGGGGTCGAAGCCCCCCGTTTCCACATCCACCACTACCGGCAGGAAGCCGCGAAATCGCTGGGCAATGGCGGGCCTGTCGTATTCGTCCATCATCCCGACAGGATAAGCGGCGCATCGGTAAAAGCCAAATGGGGTAATCTGCGGATTCAAGCATCACAGATCACAAAACTACAACACGACCCCTGTCAATTCCGTGGCTGGTAGTCCGAGGGCAGTTCGAGACCCTCGCCGAAGAAGAAATTTTCCATCTGCTCTTCGATAAACCGACGATCCTTCGGGACCATGGGGCTGAGGCGGTGTTCGTTGATGAGTATGGTCTGTTGCCGTAGCCATTCCTGCCAGGCCTGCTTGGAGATTTCGTCGAAGATGCGCTTGCCCAGCTCGCCGGGGTAAGGTTGGCGGTCGAGGCCCTCGGCCTCCCGATGGAGCTTGCTGCATTGGACCATTCGGCTCATTTTGGATTTCCTTCTATGGTGTCGGATGGGTGTTTGTGATTTCCCGCAGGATGCGGGCAATGGGGGCGGCCAAGCCCAGGGTACCCGGTCGGCGCGGGTCGCGCCAGAGCGCCCGATCGGTATCCGCGATTGCCGTGGCGTCGGATGGCAGCTCGACCCGGAGCGGTCCGATGTCCAGAAGAAAGTGGGAGAAGGTATGACGGCGGACCGGGAGCATTTCAACCCGGCGCGGTACGGCGCCGAGGTGCTGCCGGCACCAGTCGGAGGCATCCTGTTCGGGGTCGCACTCGGGCAGGCTCCAGAGCCCGCCCCAGATTCCGGTCGGCGCCCGCCGCTCCAGCAGTATTTCCCCCGCCGGATTGCGCACGACGAGCAGCCGTAAGGCGCGGACCGGCAGGTCCTTGCGCGGCTTGGGCTCCGGGAAGGCGGTCGGCGTCCCCGCCCGCCGGGCCAGGCAGCCCTGGGCGAGGGGGCAACGGTCGCAGCCCGGCTCGTGGCGGGTGCAGAGGGTGGCGCCGAGGTCCATGATGGCCTGGTTGTAGGCGCGGACCCCTTCCCGTGGCGTGCAGGTCTCCGCGAGCGCCCATAACCGGCGCAGCACGGCGCCCTGACCGGGCCAGCCGGGAACCGCGAAACACCGGGCCAGGACCCGCTTGGCGTTGCCGTCCAGGATCGGATGGCGTTGGCCGCGGGCAAGGGAGAGAATCGCCCCGGCGGTGGAGCGCCCGATGCCGGGGAGGGCCTGGAGTTGCTGGATATCGTCCGGAAGGCATCCGCCGTGATCGGCGACGATGAGGCGCGCCGCCTTGTGCAGGTTACGCGCCCGGGCGTAGTAGCCGAGGCCCGACCACAGGTGCAGGATCTGGTCCCGGTCCGCCGCGGCCAGGTCCGTCACGGCGGGAAACCGGACCAGAAAGCGCGCGAAGTAGGGGAGAACGACGGCGACCCGGGTTTGCTGGAGCATGATCTCCGAGACCCAGACCCGATAGGGGCTCGGGTCTTGCTGCCAGGGCAGGTCCTTACGACCATGCCGGTCGAACCAGGGCAACAGGGCAGCGGCTACCTGGTCGGTCTCCATCCGGGCAGGCCCTTTCGCAGAATCCGTTGGCGTCCGCCGCATTTTTTCCGTTGCGGGTCAGGGCGGGGTTATTGCCCGAACAGGCCCTTGAGGTGTTGCTCCAGGCCCTCGATTCCGATGTGCTTTTCCAGCTTTTGCAACAGCTCTTCCCCCCGCTCGCCGAACCTGCGTTTGGCCACCGCGCTCAGCGCGTCGCTCAGTTCCAGATCCCAGCGGGGGTGGTTCAGGGGTCCGGTGAGATGCACGGGGATGGGGATCCCTTCCAGCTCCTTGATGCCGCGACCTTGCGGTGGCTCGATGAACATAGGTCGGAAGCGATAATCGATCCGGTCCCGCACCAGGTCGAGGGTGCCGGCGCCGGTGACGCGCAGATGGTCCGCGGTCGCGGTCAGGTCCCGATTGCTCAGGATGCCGTCCCGGATCTCGGCGGTAGCGCGCAGGTTCCTGAAATCGGTTTGCGACGGCAGGTCCTTCGGCGGGGTCTTGCCCCGCAACCGGGCCTTTGCTTCCCGCACCGACCGCTCCAGGTTGAAGCCCTCGATCGCGCCGCGGGGGATGTGAATTGCCAGGGTGCCGGCGAGGCTGCGCCGCAGGGCGTCCAGGTCGTGGCCGGTGGCGACCAGATCGGCGTCGATCTCACCGTGTCCACTCAGGCGGTCGCCCCAGGGCAGGTCGGCGAGCAGGAGGCCGGGCTGGATTTCCTCTCCATGTTGAACCAGGGTGATCCTGGGCTCGGCGGCCCCCAGGTCCAGGCCGAGTTTGCCCGCTAATCTGCCGGCGTAGAAGCGGCGAATCCGGTTGTCGATCTTCAGGTTTCTATCCTCGAGCCGGATATCCAGGTCGGTGTCCTCGAAGCGGAGCCGGGCTACCGTGAGCGCATCGATGTGCAGGCGACCTTTCAGGTTCGGATGGGCAGGGGACCCTGGGGTGACCGCGGGGCGCGCCGGCTCGGGCGTGGGTCCCGTAGCCACCGGCTCCTCGGGTGTGGGGACCGGTGGTGCCGGGGTTTTGTCCGGGACGGCGGCTACCGGCATGGTCTCCGTGTCGGGTGCCGTGGGTGTGGGTGGCGGCGTGGCGGGGATCCCGCCCGCCGGCACGGGTTGCGGCGGTGTTTCCGGCTGCGCCGACCCCGCCTCGGTAGGCGGCAGATAGCGATCCAGGTCGAGCTGATCGGCCGCGAGGTCGAAGCGGTATCCCTGGGGGCTGGTCGAGACCTGCTCGATCTTGCCGGCAAGCCGGGTCTGGTCGAGACCCAGAACCAAGTCCGGCACGGCCAATCGTCCTTCCTTCCAGTGCCAATGGAGGTCCAGGGAGAGGCGCCGGAGGGTCTGTGCGTCCGCCGTCCGTGGCACCGGCAGACCCTGTTGCGTCAGCCAGGTCCGCGGGTCGAGTTCGGCGATCTTCAGCGTGCCGGAAAACGCCGGGGCGGACATCAGCTGCTGTCCCGATAGCTCGCCCTGCGCCGAGAGGGTGCCGGAACGGATCGAAAGATCGGTGACACGCAGGCGCTCGGCAGTCAGCTCCAGCGCCAGGCGCGCGCTCGTTGTGGCCTCGATGCGGCTCGGGGACAGGGCCGCGCCGAAGACCTGGCTTTCGAGGGTCGCCTGGGCGGCCAGATAGCGCCCGGCGCCGGGATCCGCCTCTACCCCGGTGCGCAACAGGAGATCCGTGGCAAGCCCGGACCCCAGATCGAGCCCTTCGAGTTGTACCGTCAGTGGCTCCAACCGCACCGGCCAGGGGGCGGCGCCGATTCGCAGCTCGCCGGTGGCGCGCAGATCGGCGGGGCGGCCTTGGTTACCGACGCGCATTGCCCCCGTCAGGCGCAGGGCGATCGGGCGGCCCGGTATGACCGGATGCGCCAGAATCTCCAGGTCATTGAGCGCCAGCCGCTGCCCGGACTGGCGATCCTCCCAGATGATCCGGGCCTCCAGGAGCTCGATGCGGTCGATGGCGGGCCAATCGGCCACAGGATGATCCGCCTCGGCGGCCAGAACATCGAAGGGGCCCGGCGACCGCGACGGCCGTGTCGAATCCCGGAATCCGACCGCCCGGACCGTTCCTGATGGGAGGGTGTCGCAAGGGCCCATCCCTGGGTTTTGCGACTGGCGAATCGGAACATGGTGATGTTCCGATGCTTCCCTGTTCGACGGCTTGTCGCCGTCGAACGGGGCGATGCATCCCGGCATCGCGGAGGGTGTCGCCTTCCGCGACACCCTCGACGGCGGCGGTGGGACCTCGCCGGCGACCCAATTCGCGCGCCCCTGATCGTCGCGGATCAGATGCAGGCGCACCCCTTCCGCCTGGATCAGGGCCAATTCCAGCCGCCCGGCCAACAGGGGCGCCCAACGGGGATAGAGCCGTAACCGATCGACCTCCGCCAGGGGCGACCCCTGGTCACCGAGCGCCCCCGGCAGTGACGCCTGGGTGATCTCCAGGACCGGCTCGGGAAACAGGTTAACCTGCATCGGTCCCGAGATGACCAGCTTGCGACCGGTGGCCGCCGCGAATCTGTCCTGAATATCGTCCCTGTAGTCATTCGGGTCGATCACCAAGGCGGCGAGGGCCAGGGCGGCGACCAGGAGCAACAACAGGGCGCCGAGGACTTTCAGCAGCTTGTTCATGGTCATGGATATCCGTCGTGGATGGGTATCAGGGAAAGGGGGCCTAGGGGGCGTTCTCAATTCTCACAGTAGAGTAGAGGACAGGTTTCCCGTGTCCTTAGATTTGGCCTATCCGTTCC
>JAIZWN010000687.1 GCA_020443945.1 Candidatus Thiosymbion ectosymbiont of Robbea hypermnestra
TGCTGAAAAACCTGTTTGATCCGGATTTACCTTGGTTCGAGGATATGACAGTACGATTAGCTCTCGGTTTTTTGGGTGCGGAAAAAGATTATGGGACTTCGGCGAAGATTATACTCCCGCATAAGAAGCCGCGAAAATCGAAACAAAATCCGTTACCGACATTGACGTGTGAGCAAACAAAAGAAAATCGCCAGCGCGCAAAAACACGCATTCTGGTCGAACACGCTATCGG
>JAIZWN010000688.1 GCA_020443945.1 Candidatus Thiosymbion ectosymbiont of Robbea hypermnestra
ATTCGCCATGCCGGTGGTCTACTACTCGACCCTGATGGCCGTCGCCTACGGCCGCAACGCCAAGGACGCGGCCCTCGACGGGCAGATCATCCCCGCCAGAAAACTCGACGAGCTCGCCACGAAGTAGCATCTACAGCGCTTTCTGCTAGACTAAAAAGCCCGCACAAGCGGGCCTTTTTCCGTACTGGTTTCTAACGACTGGGCTTGCCATCATGATTAAAACTCAAGTCCAACTGCCGGACGACCTTTATAGGGAAGCGATGCGTATTGCTCGTGAGCGTGAGAGCTCGCTCGCTCAGATCATGGGTCTCGGGCTCGAATACATGGTCAGAATGTATCCACCGCTCCGGCCACGACAACAGGCCTGGACACCACCGCCACCACGATCCCTCGGTCGTTTCCGGGTGCCCGAGCAGGACTGGCGATCCTTCGCCAACGATCCCTCCGACCTCTCCCGATCGTGATTTCCATCGACACGAACATCCTGCTGTATGCACAAAACCGCGATTGCCCGGAAAACGAACGCGCGTTTGAGTTCGTCGTCTCTTACGGCAAACGCAAGGATGTTGTCCTCTGCGAGCTGGTTCTCGTGGAACTGTACATCCTGCTCCGAAATCCGTCCGTCCTGCAGTACCCGCTTCCGGCCAATCAGGCTGCGGATGTCTGCCGGGCGTATCGGCAAAATCCCCGTTGGCACCTCGTCGAGAACGCCCCGGTCATGGACCAGGTATGGGCACTCGCCAGCCAACCGGATTACCCACGGCGTCGTATCTTCGACGCCCGTATCGCCCTGACACTGCTGCATCACGGCGTTACCGAGCTGGCCACCGCGAATGTGAAGGACTTTGGCGGCTTCGGTTTTCATCGGGTCTGGAATCCCTTGCGGGATGAACCGGAAGCACCATTCGGGACATGAACACCGGCGGGATATGTGCTGCATCATCGCCACCCCCTGTCCCGTGTGCCAGATGAACCTCGAGGTCTACCAGCCCGACATCAACTCCACCTACGCCACCAGATTCGCCATGCCGGTGGTCTACTACTCGACCCTGATGGCCGTCGCCTACGGCCGCAACGCCAAGGACGCGGCCCTCG
>JAIZWN010000689.1 GCA_020443945.1 Candidatus Thiosymbion ectosymbiont of Robbea hypermnestra
ACGCTCCAGCGTCCTGAAATCCTGGCCGCTGGAGCGGCCCGATTGCGTTCCTGCCCACCGGAGCATGGGAACGAGAGGGGGCTGTCTGGAGCTCCAAACCGGCCTGCCGGGCGCTGGCTTTGCTCATCCTACCCGGCTTTTCAGGCAACCTGTCAAATCGGCCGCATGGCCCCAACTCGACGGCACTGAGGGCCGGGCGCCCTCAGTCCACTACCCCCGCGGACATCCTCTGGGCGATGGCCTTATCGATCAATTGTCGTACCGTGCCCGCCACGTTTACGAACTCGAATTTCTGCATAAAGCTTACCGGGCCGGCCTCGAGAAACAACTTGCCGAAGGCCTCATCCGCGAAGCTGCTGGACATGAGGGCGACATCGGAACAATCGATATAGATTCTTTCATTACCACCCATTCGCAACAGATTGAATAATTTGGTTCTGATCGGCCTGCCTGCTACTCGACTGCCGAACGAGGCCGACTCCTTACTGAGCATAAAGCGGATATGATCGCCGTTGTACTCTTCATATTCGGTCTCGATAAAATCGACGGGGGTATATTTCCGGCCCTCGAATCTCAAGGCATTTTCCAATAATTTCGGCTGGGAAAAATCGATAGTGGCAATGACCAAGGTTCCGTTATACGGGGTTCGCTCATCCGAAACGGATAATCCCCGTCTTGCATCGAATTCCAAGCGTGCGTGCCCTGAATGAATCGCGAAGTATCCGTTACACTGGCTACAGATTTCATAGCTGCCGAACAGCCCATTGCCCTGGCCTATTTTCTTGTCTCGCGTAACGCCCTCACGGATGACCCTATCCAACGCGGAGGCATCGGAGGTCAATTCAGGATGACCTTCACGGAGGGTTTTGGGGATGCCGACGCCGGCATCGGCGACAACGAACGCAACCTGTTTCTCGGATTTCCGATCTGTCGAGACCTGGACGAGACCCCCGATCGGAGAATAGGCGTGGACCAGAACATTATCCGTGATTTCGTTCACCGACCATTCGAACGCGGCGAAATCCGAGCGTTGCAGATCCGGTATGGCGCCGAGAATCACCTTGACGATTGCGTTCACCGCAAGCTGTTGCTCCTTTGGCGACTCATATTGCGTAGCGGGAATCCTCGCATGACCGCGGAAGGCAGGGGGGTCGAATTGTCCCGGATCCAGGTAATGTGCCCAGCCGGTATTCTGGAACAGGTTCGATAGCCGTTTCTCATCCGGGGGAATCAGGGAGAAATCGATGCCTCCCTTCCGATAGGCCATGACTTGCGCGCATAAAGAAAGCATCGAATTCTGAAACGCCGAGGTACATTGCCTGAGATCGAGAATAATCTCCTCGTACCCCTTCTTCTCGATAGCGGTATGTACTTGAGATAAAAAACGGTGGAAATCACCGAGTGGTCCGACCACCTCGATTCTATTGTCGGTACGGGTAACAGGTCCGTTCATTCGCGGTTCTTGAGCGCCGGCCGGCGGCCGGTCAGGGCGGGTTCACCGCTTTCAGAGCGGCCCGGATAATCTCCTCGGAGGTCTTATTCCCGTCGTCCACCGACCGAGCCATGCGGTTGGCGTCCGCAGGCTTATAGCCGAGGGCCGTGAGGGCATCCACCGCATCCCGCAAGGCCGCGTCCCCAGCCTCGCCGGGGGGAGGCGGGGACGCGGCGCCGGCCGGCAAGCCGGAAGGCTTTGCATCCACCCGATCCCGCATCTCCACAACCAGGCGCTGGGCCGTCTTCTTGCCGATGCCGGGCAACCGCGTCAGGGCGGCAATATCCTCCTGCCGGACACAGAGCGCGAAGCGTTGCGCATCCATGCCGGAGAGAATAGCCAGGGCCATGCGCGCCCCCACGCCACTGACCTTGAGCAGATCGCGGAACAGGGTCCGGTCGCCCGCGTGCAGAAAGCCATAGAGCACCTGGGTATCCTCGCGCACGGTCAGATGGGTGACCAGGGTGACCGACTCCCCGACGGGGGGCAGATCATAAAAGGTGGACATGGGGGCCTCGAGCTCATAGCCGACGCCGCCGACCTCCAGCATAAGCCGGGGCGGGTGCTTGTAAACGAGGGTGCCGCGGAGCCTGCCGATCACGGCCGGAAATCCCGCCAGGAGGCCGCGGCCCGACGGCGCGCCGGGATGCCCAGGGAGTGAGCGTGACACAGCGCCAGGGCGAGGGCGTCGGCCTCGTCCTCCGGCGGCGTTTCCGGCAGGGAGAGCAATAGACGCACCATATGCTGAACCTGGGCCTTCTCCGCCCCCCCGGTGCCCACCACGGCGAGCTTGACCGCCTTGGGGCTGTATTCGTGGACCTGGATATCCTCCCCGAGCACGGCGCAGAGCACGGCGCCCCGGGCCTGACCGAGCTTGAGGGCGGCGGTCACATCGCGGGCGAAAATAAGCTGTTCCACCGCCAGCTCCCGGGGTCGGTATTCCGCCGCCACCTGGGCGATGCCGTCGAAGAGCCGGCGCAACCGCTGGGGCCAGGGCAATTGAGCGACCCGGATACAACCGCCGGCAATACGGACACTCCGGCTGCCATCCGTATCGATCACGCCGAATCCGGTGGTGCGGGAGCCGGGGTCGATGCCCAGAATCCGATGGCGCAATCGGGGTACGAGTGGCGTTGTAACTCTGTCATCTCCAATCTGAACCCACGGATTGCGGGGATTCTCGCAGATTTCTCAGGAAGAAGCCGGATTTTCCTATAGGAAATGGGGTCAGGTCTTGATCCGTGACTCTTGAAGGCACACATCAAGACCTGACCCCATTTCCTGCCTAATCCCTGGATTGTCCCGGCCGTTTGAAGCCGGCCTGCTCCATGGTCTTCTCGTCGAGAACCGAGTACAGCTGCTCGGCGATTATGTCAGCCGCATCTTCACCCAGGATCTCGGCCATTTGCTTGCGTGTCCTACCGGCGGCAATCCCCGCCGCCAGCCAGATAATCGTTCGCGGTAATGCCTTCGATCTGGCTGTGATCATCCCGTAAAAAACCCAACCCAAAACCCAACCCAAAACCCAACCCAAAACCCAACCCAAAACCAAATCTAAATCTAAACCCAAACCCAAACCCAAACCCAAACCCAAACCCAAACCCATGAAGTGGACCCCAAAAATTGGACAGGTTGCTAAGTTAAGAGCTGCGAAGGGCGCAACCACAATGCAGAGGACTCAA
>JAIZWN010000690.1 GCA_020443945.1 Candidatus Thiosymbion ectosymbiont of Robbea hypermnestra
TTGTTTACGGTGGGTAATCTACTGACCAAGAACCGCGAACATCCGTGAGTTCAAAGCGCTTGAAACGGTTCCGCGGGAGGCGGAGATTCCGTTAGTCAATGACTTGGTCGCAACGGGAATCGACAGCGGACTGTGGGGCAATTTTGGACCCAGTGTCACCGTGCGGCGAACGTTCAGAACCCACAAAAAATAATCCTGTTAATCCTGAAAATCCTGTTAATCCTGTACTATTGGCGGAAAGCACGATCCTTGAAGGTTCACCAACACCCGCAGTGAAAACCAGCTCGACATTGGCACTGGGCGTTACCGTCGGCCTGTTGCTGGCCGCGGCAGTCCCGATCCCGGCGGCGGGGGGCGACGGCAACGCCCAAAAGGCGGCCGCGTCGGTGTTTCGGGAGAACCCGAAGCAAAGGGATCCCACACTGGAGCTACAACGTCTGCGCAACGAAGGCATTGCGTTGTATGAATCCGGTATCGCCCTCGACGATGCGCTGACCGCGTTCGAGCGCGCGTTCGCCCTGAGCGGCGCGGCGGCCGATGCCTTCAATATTGCCGTCGTCCATTTCAAGCGGAACGATCCGCGGGCAACCAAGGGTTGGCTGGAACGCGCGCTCGCGTTGGATGCCGACTTTCCCAACGCCCATTACCTGATGGGGGTGCTGGCGCGCTCCGAGGGGGACTTCGAGAGCGCCAAGCAACACTGGGAACGCACCCGTGAAATCGCGCCTGACGACGGCCATCTGCATTACCAACTGGCGCTGCTCGCCCGCTCCGAGCGGAATGAGGCAGCCTTTATCCAGTCCCTGATCAATGCCCTGGCCCTGGAGCCGGACAATACCGCCGCCCTGTATCAGATGAGCCGGTACTACCAGAACAGCGGGAACAAAGAGCTGGCCAAGGAGACCTGGGATCGGTTCAACGCCTTGAAGAAGCGGGAGAAGTTTTCCCGGCGCGAAAAGAGTAAGGACCCCGGCAGGCTGTCGCGTCCGGTACTGGCGAGATCGACCGGGGCCAAGGGCTTCGAGGTGATCGAGGTCGCGCCTGCTTACGCCGTGATCCAGGCCGACCCCGGCTGCGAGGCGGTGGCCGCGGATCGCTCCGTCGCCCGCGGGGAGTCGCCTACCGAGTCTATCGCCGTGGCGTGCCGCGATGGGCGCCTGTTGCGGATGGATTGGGCCGACTCCGCGACCTTCACGGCGCAGGGTCGGGTCCCGCCCGATAGCCGCGACCTGCGCATCGAGTGGTTCGACGGACGGGGCCCGCGGGTCCTGGCCCTTACCGACGCCGGATTATCCATCGCCGAAGGGCTTGTCGGCGAGGCCACGGAATACGCGGCCATACTGCCCGCTGCCAAGGCCCCTGTCGTGCTCGCCGACCTGGATGCGGACGGCGATATCGACATCGCGGCCGGCGGCAATCGGCTGCCTCTTACGAATGCCGGCAAGCTCCAATTCGTTCAGGAGAAGGCCCTGTACAAGACCGGGCCGGTGCCGGACCAACTGGAAGGGGCCAAGGCGGCAGTCGTCGCCGACTTGCAGCGGGATGGGCAGAGTGATTTATTGATTCTGCGCGACGATGCCTTGGTGGTCGTGGTGGGGACCCCCGATGGTTTGCGGGAGGCGCTACGGGTAACCGCCGGGGCCGGGGCGAGCGATCTGGTGGTCGGCGATTTCAGCAACGACGGGCGTCTCGATGTCGCCCTGCTTGGACCCGAGTCGATCCGCATGGTCTGGAATCTCGACGCCCTCGCAACAGCCGCGGCCGTCGCGACCACGGATCTCGAGCAGGTTCCGGGCGGGCCGCGTCGAGCGGTGGCCACGGACTTCAATAATGACGGCCTGTTGGATCTGGTCGTCGTCACCGCCGGCGGAACGATAGCCGTGCTGCGTAACCAGGGGAATCAGGGCTTCAGCGTGCCGAGCACGGAAGAATGGCCGCAACCGGCGACCGGCGCGCGTATCATCCCGACCGACTTCGACCGGGATGGCCGCGAAGACCTGGCCTATGTCACGGAACGGGGCAAGATCGCCATTGCCCGCAATGTCACTGAAGGCGTCGGCAACGCCATCGCCCTGTTCGCCAACGGGGTCAGGGCCGCCCCGAGCGGTCTTTTGACCCAGATCGAGGTCCGCCGCGGCGCTGGCTACGCCTATGTCCAGTCGCCCGGCGCGGTGCAGCGGATCGGCATCGGCGGGTCCGATTACGTGGAGATCTTGCGGCTGGAATGGACCAACGGCTTCATCGAAAACAAGCTCAAGATCGACGCGGCGCCCACTGTTTACTCGTTCAAAGAGTCCGAACGGATTTCCGGGTCTTGTCCCAGCCTGTTCGTCTGGAACGGGGAAGGTTTCGATTACCTGACCGATGCCTTTATCAGCGGTCCCATGGGCGTGCCGCTCGACCGGGGCATCTATTTTCCCGTCAAGGACCGGGAGCTGATCCTGATACCGGGCGAGCGGGTCCGACTGCGGGACGGACGACTCGAGATCCGCTTCACCGAGGAATTGCGCGAGACGGTCTTCCTGGATCGCGTCCGGCTCCTGGTGGTGGATCACCCACAGGGGACCGAAATCCTGCCCCATTCCCGCCTGGCCCCCGTCCCCGCGCCGGCGGAGCCCTTCTATGTCGCCCGTGACCTGCTCGCACCGGCGCGGGCGCGTGGCTCCGATGGCTCCGATCTGACCGTGGCCCTGGCCCGAGTGGACGGGGTACACGCGGATTTTCTGACGCGCTCCCCACACGCCGGTTTCGCCGCGCCCCATTGGATCGAGCTGGAGCTTCCGGAGGCTATTGATCCCGCCGCGGTGGATGCCGTGCTGGCCACGGGTTGGTTTTACTATTTCGAGTCCACCTCGATGATCGCCCAGGCGCAACGCAACGGTCCCGACCTCCCCTGGCCTTATCTCCAACAGTTTGTCGCCGGTTCCTGGCAGGATGTGGCACCGCTGGGGGTGCCCTCGGGCAAAGGCAAGACCCTGGTCGCCCCGGTAAAGGGACGGCTTGCCTCGCGGCGGCTGCGTATCCGCTCGGGGATCAGTGTCTATTGGGACCGCATCGCATTCAGTCCGGCGAGCGCGCCGCCACCGGTCGCAAACGAGGCCCCGTTGGTGGAGTCGATGCTGCGCTTCCGCGGATTTTCGCAGCTGGTCTCCCACGACCCGGAGCGGTTCGATTACCACAACGTCCGTTATTCCTCGCCGTGGAGCCCGATGCGCGGGCGCTTCACCGCCTATGGACCCGCCGAGGGGCTGATCGCGTCCGCCGACGGCCGCTATGCGGTGTTTGGCTCGGGCGACGAGATTTCCTTCTCCTTCGCGGTGGATCGGCCTGCCCCCGCATCGTCCCGGACGCGCAGCTTTCTCCTCGAGCTCGTCGGGTATGTCAAGGATGGTGATCGTTACACCGGCCATGCCGGGCGGGTCGAGCCGGTTCCCTATCTCGGGCTCGATCAATACCCCCCACCGCAAGACGATCGCCTCCAAGCGGCCCAGACCCGTTCGCCTTATCGCACCCGGGCCCCACTCGATTTCACTCTGGCTACGATCAGCAGGTAGTTTTGTGATCTGCGATTTTGAATCCGCGGACAACCATGATGGTAAGGGGAGGTCTCTACGCCAAAATGACGGCCAACGGGCACCTTACCCATGATCCACGATCCCTATCCCGGAACCACAAATCTAAGACACCCACCGGTCCTTTCTCAAGCCAGACAGGCCCTGATATTTTCTGCGCAGCCAGACCCATGCCATCCTATGACCAATCCCCAAAATAACCGCGATGCCTACGACAGCCCCTGGAAAGACGTGCTCGAACACGCCTTCCCCGAATTCATGGCCTTTTATTTCCCTGAGGCATACGCCCAAATCGATTGGGCGCAAGGCCATGCGTTCAAAAACACCGAGCTGCGTCAGGTCGTGCGCGATGCCGAACTGGGCAGACGTTTTGCCGATGCCCTGGTACAAGTCACCCGCGAGGGTGGCGAACAAGGTTGGATCTACATCCACATCGAGGTTCAGGGGCGACGCGACAGCGACTTCGCCAAGCGCATGTTTACTTACAACTACCGGCTCTTCGACCGCTATGCCCGCCCCATCGCCAGCCTCGCCGTGCTGGCCGATGAGGATGCAGACTGGCGACCCGACCACTATCGCTTTGAAGTCTTTGGCTGCCGTCATACCCTCGAATTTCCCGTGGTCAAACTCATCGACTATGCGGACCGCGCCGAATCGCTTGCAGCGGACCCCAACCCCTTCGCCCTGGTTACCGCCGCGCATCTGCGTACCCGTCAGACCAAGAATGATCCACAGGCCCGCTATCGGGCCAAGCTCGGTCTGGTGCGTTCGCTCTACCGGCAAGGGTGGGACCGGCAGCGTATCCTCGACCTGTTCGCCGTCATCGACTGGATGATGCGCCTGCCGGAGGTGCTCGAACAACAGCTCTGGCAAGATATCCAAACCATTGAAGGAGAAACAAAAATGCCCTATGTCACCAGTGTTGAACGACTTGCGACCCAAAGGGGCTGGCTGGAAGGCAGGCTGGAAGGCAGGCTGGAAGGCAAACGCGAAGGCGAGATCGAAAAGGCCGCAACACTCCTGGAACGCCTTCTTGTCAAGCGCTTCGGTCCCCTCGATGAAGAAACCCGCAAGCGTCTGGCTATAGCCACTATGGAACAGCTCGATTTCTGGACCGATCGTATTCTGGATGCATCCACGGTAGATGCGGTATTCGAGGAGCATTGACGCAAAATGAGAAACAAGATTGGCAAAGTCGCGCTTTCATGCGTCATGGCGTTCCTCGCCGTCGTCTTTGGCGTTGCGCACGGCGCCCCGGAGTTCGGCGCTTCGGCCTCCGAGGAAACCCTGGCGGCGGCCGTTGCCTTGGCCACAAAACGCTCGCCGGTGCTGGAGAAGGCGCGGGAGCTTGCCGACGCCGACCAGGCCAATGAGGCGCTGGACGCGCTCGAGTCCTATCTGACCGAGCACCCCGGAGACATCATCGCCGCCAATCTCTACCGCCGGCTGGCCGTCGCGGCCAACCTCTATGACCGCCCGATCCGATTCTTTGTCGGGCAGGTCAAGCAGCTGACCCCGTGCCCGCAGGAGCCGCCGGTCTGTCCCGAGCACGATAAAGACTGCGCGAAGAAAATCATGGCGCGCTGCTCACCGGACGCAAAGCCACCGGGTCCGCCCGCGGGTCTGCGTTACAACCTCGCATTCGGTTACATCGACAAGATCCCGGTGGTGGGGCCCATGGGGGCCGGCTTCTTGTCCAAGCGTTCCATCGAGCAGTTTCGGTTGGCGCTGGAGAAAGATCCGGATGATTGGATCGCCAACTATGGCGTGGGGATGAACTATCTCCACTGGCCGGATTACTTCGAGAAGAACGACACCTCGATCACCTATTTCGAGCGCGCCATCGTGCTTCAGGAAGCGCGGGCGATAAGACCCTCCGACATCCTCGCGTATGTCCGTCTCGGTGACGCCTTCGCCAAGGCCGGAAACCTCGAGCAGGCCAGGGATGCCTGGCAGCGTGGCCTGGTCCGACTCGGCAGTCATGGGGATCTCGTGGAGCGCCTCGAGATCGCTCCCGCGCGGCTCAAGGAAGCGGTAATCGAGGCCTATAACCCGAACAATTCCATCGGCGCCATCGACACCGACATCTCGATCCTATGGGCCCGGGAGACGCCCGAGCGGGTGTTCTCCTTGCGCAATCCCGACAGACCCGTGGTGGTCGGCGGCGTGGGGGGACAGACCCTGCCGGAACGCAGCGACTATGAAGATGCGCGGCTGTTCAACTGGTTCCGCGACAACCTGCCGCTATTGCTCCACCGGGAAAACGCGGACCAGGTCGATATGTCCGGCATCGGCGCCACCGGCGGCGAAGGCGCCGGCGTTATCGCCTACAATATGATCAAGGGCTTCATGACCCAGTTCCGCGGTGAAGATGCCGCGACGGTTGTGACAGCGCTCACCGAGGCCCCGGACTACGACCGTCCCTTTTTCCATGAGGGGATTGGGATGGGCCTGGCGGCCTCCCTGGACACCAGCGCCGACGGCTCGTTGGCGCCGTTTCCACGGCAGCTCTCCGCCTTCGATCAGAGATTCGACCGGCTGCACTACGCGGGTCTCGGCATGTGGTACGGGCTGGCGCCGACGGTCAATCTGGTGCGCGTGCGCAACAAATTCAGCGAGCTGGACCTGCGCGGCCAGTTCTATGCCTACGAGGGCATGGGCTTTGCCGTTGCCCTGTTCAAAGAGGGGGCCGCGAGCCGGGCAACGGAGTTGGTTACACGCCTGCCGTTCGCTTTAGGCTCGACATTCGCCCACGGCGCCGGCCGCGCGCTGTGGATCAAGCATGGGGATGACACCGCGCGGGTGAGGCGGGTGGTCTCGGCGTTTCCCGAGCAATTTCAGGGTGATGCGCGCGCCGGTTTCGGGATGGGCGTCGCCTTCACCCGCATCGACAGGCTCGATGTCATCCTCTCGCAAATACCAGCGTTTAGCCGGGAATCGCCCATGGCCTGCCTGGATTATCTCACCGGCGCGGCGATGGGGCTGGCCATCCGTTACAAAACAGACCCCGGTTATGTACGCGATGCCATGAAACGCGGCGAGAATCCACGGGGTCGCGTGCTCGTACCCACATTGCTCCAGGCGGGCCTGGACGGGCTCGCGGCCGTCGAGCAGGTAGGTACCGAGATGCACCGGAACTGGCGCACCGCCATCCGCGGGCAACTCAGCGATGGCCCCGGGGCCGCGACACCCAAGGAAATTTGTGAGGAGACAACACAGTGAACCGCATCGCTCTCTGTTGCCTCGGGCTGCTCGCCTGCTTATCCGTAACCGCACCGACGGCTGCCGGAGAACATGTCTTCACGCTGCATGGGGGACACTTCTACGGACCGGGGCCGATCGTGCCGGACACGCCCCTGCCCGAGGGCTCGATTCGGGGTATCTCTTTCGATCTCGACAAGCTGGAAGGGGTCGCCGCCTTCGCCGCGGGTGGCCGGATGCTGTCCGACGGGAAGACCATGACCAACGGCAACATCGATGCCGGCGCGCTGGAAATCGGCGGTCAGGGCGAGGGTAAGGCGTTCTGGCTCTATGCGGTGGCCGGCGGGCCGAACGAAGGCCGGGAGCGCTACCACTTCGACGCCGACTACAACATGATCTGGACGGTGGATCTGGCACTGGATCCCGGCTTTACGGAAGGCATCGTGCGGGTGGACGGGTTCGCGCTCACCACGGGCGCGGTCGAGGTCCCCCTTTCCTTGCAAACCGCCGGCGACATGCCCGGCGGCTACGATAAGGCCGGAAGCCTTGCGAGCGGCGCGACGCTGATCGGTCGGGTCGGCGATTTCGACGCGGACGGCTTCATGGACGGGACCATCGTGGCGACCACCAACGTACCCTTGCAGGCCGATCTGTTGCCGGGCGCCCCGGTCGGCAACGTCCGCGGTTTCCGCACCGACGTCCCGATCCCCCCGCTGTTCGCCCTGGAGCTGACGGTGCGTGGCGTCGCCAATCTGCGCCCCCAGGTGGAGGCGACCTGGACCGGTGGTCACCTGGACCTGCTGACCGCAAGGCTGAAGGACATCCACGAGCGACTCCTGGCCGCCCGCGCCAATTACGAAGCAGCCTTCATCGGGATACCGCCCGAGGAGCGCGCGCCGTTGCGGGAGCTGGGTTGGCGGTTGGAGTCCGTGCGGCAAATGATCTACATCCCGCTGGCCTTTCTGACCACCTATGAATTCCCATCCGGGGATGCGCCGGCATCCATCAAAGACGCGACGACCCGGGCCCTGGACAAGGCCCAGGCCCTGGCCGCATGGTTGGAACGCCGGCGCAATGGAACTTGATGATGGGTTTCGGCGCGGGGGTAGTGGCTAAATTTTAAGTGATGAAGTCTGCCGACCCCTACCCCGTCATTCCGGCAGGGATTGCCGGAACCCAGGTGCCAGGGATGGCAAAAGCAGTGGGGATCAAACCGTTAAGCCGCACAACCATGCCACTTTGAATTTAACCACTACCCAAAATTCTAATAGGACAGGATTAACAGGATTTTTCAGGATTGACAGGATTCCTTCGCCGTCATTCATTGTTGTCCGCAGATTACGCCGATTTTCACAGATTTGCGTCTTTTCATCGGCGAGAATCTGCGTAATCCGCGGATTCAAGCATCACAGCCCGTAGGTTAGGGTGGGCTTGCGAACCCCAGCCTACGGGCTGACCTGTAGTATGGGAACGAATATTTCTTTCCTGAAGGAATGGGGCGCCCGGCACGGCACGGATCGATGGGTTGGTCGGAATGGGTTACTCTTGCTGGGCACAGCCCGGCCTATGGAGCACGGGTAGTGTTCTACGGGTCAATTCTGGACACAGTGTCACCGCGCGGCGAACGTTCAGAACCCACAAAAAATAATCCTGTTAATCTTGAAAATCCTGTTAATCCTGTCCTATTGGCAGATTGCGACGCGCGTGCTGACAAAACCGTAACCTGTTTTGGTTGTGTCCGGGATTCAGCGTACATACCCAGGGACAACAAAATTACAACACCACCGCCCAGTCCATGTAGGGCGGCGCATCCCGCCGCGGAAAACGCGGCGCTTTCCCGCCCTATGTGGTTGCCTGAAATAGAAATCGAAATGGGGTGCTCAGGGTTCTGGTGGGTTGTCGATCAGGGTCATGAGCCGATTCCGCCAATGGTGGGTCCAGAATCGGGTGGCGGCGGCCGGTCCGCCCCAGTAGAGGAAGAGGAGGTCCAGATTCGACAGGTGGGTGCCGAAATGCCGGGAGGTGGGGGGGGCCATCGCGCGCGCCGTCAGCTCGCACAGAAACTGGCGGATGGCCGAGGTGGGCAGTACGCGGCCGATGGAGCTTTTACCGGAAATGTCCGTGATCACGCCCTCGATTGTCAGGATGCTCTTGCGATACAGGAGCAGCTCGCGGCTGAATTGCACGCCGGCCGTCAGGGAGACCTCGTCCAGCAGGGATTGCGACCAGTGGAAGCCGGGGAATTCACCGGCGTATAGCTTACCGAGCGCCTTGTCGACCAGGGCGCGCAAGGTCGGGCGGTCGACCGGCGCCTGCGCCAGGGCCTCGATCTCGCCGGCGACGCGCTTTGCGTCCAGGGTCAATGCGCCCAGCAGGAGCTGCATGATGTGAATGCGCTCGGCCTTTTTCAGATGGCCGGTCAGGCTCCAGTCCAGAATCGCCAGGCGCTCGTCGTCGGTGAAGAAGAGGTTTCCGGCATGGGGGTCGGCATGGAAGATGGCCGTTTCCTGGGGCGTCCATACGGGGCGCGCGATCAGCGTATCGATCACCGCATTCGCCAGTTTCCGGCGTTGGCGCTCCGAGAGGGTGTCCACGTCGGTCACCTTCTTGCCGTATACCCGCTCCATGGCCGTGATGCGCGAGGTGCAGAAGGGGAACAGGGCGGGGATCCGCACCCGCTCGGCGTCCCGGTAGAATTCGGCGGCCTCCGCCAGGTGGCGTTGTTCGAGGTCGAGCTGGATTTCCTTTGCCAGCAGGTCGCGAATGGTGGCCAGGGATTCGGCGTAGTTCAGCGGTGGAACCTTGTAGTATTCGCACCGCTCGTCGATGTAGTGGCCGAGCTGCGACCAGATCGCCAGCTCTTCCTCCAGGGCCTCCTCGATCCCCGGCTTGAGGACCTTGAGCACGCCATGATCCGGGTCGGAAGACGCCGCGGCCGGCAACGAGAAGGGTACGACCACGGATACGCTGGCCTCGGCCAGGGCGGTGGCGTCGAGCCGCAGCACGCTCTCCGGCACTTCCCCCAGCTCGTTGCGGATTACCTGCCGGACGGCCCTTCCGCACCGCCGCCCCGGCATGGTTTCCAGGGTTTGCAGACGGTTGCGCAGTTCCCGGTCGAGCTTTTTGTTCCGGGCGACTACCTGCCCCAGCTTCTGGAGGGTCGGGCAGTGGAACAGCAGGCATGTCAGCCGTTGCGCAAGGCCGGCGTCGCGGGGCAGAGACTGTTGCTCGGCGAGGATGGCCGCCAACCGGGGGGCGGACAAATGGCGCAGAAAAAAATCGATGGCATCCGCCACCAGCGGTCGGTAGTCGGCGTAGACCTCCGGCACCAACGGCGTGATATCGACACCCCAGGTGTCATGCGGCGTCGAATTCGCTGTGCTCATTCGAGACAGAGCCTCTCGATTTCCACGCGATGGCGGGGATACTCCCGCAGGAGCGTCTCTTTTCTCCCCAGCTCGAAATCCTCGCACTCGAAGCCGGGGGCCAGTGTACAGCCTACCAGGCTGTATTCCCCGTTGGGATAGGCGGATAACCAATGGTTGGCGGGAACCACATGTTGAGGAAACTCGCCATCCGCCAGGGCGGGGCCTATCCTGGTTTTTTTCAACAGTCCGCTCAGGGTTATCTCCACCAGCGTGAGTGATTCACCCGAATAAAAGTGCCAGAGCTCATCGGATTTGAGTCGGTGAAAGTGAGACTGTTCTCCCCGCGGCAGCAGATAATAGATGGCCGTGGAATAATGATGGGATTTCCCTCGAATAAGCAGCTGAAGAGAAGAGGCGTAGGTCCGTTTGAAAAAGCCTCCTTCGGGGTGAGGCGTCAATTGCAGATGATCGACGATCTCTCGCCAGGAAAGGATCGGCATGAGATTTCCCCGAGCCCGTGAACCAAAGGGCGAAACAAAACCGGACTTGTGGTCATCGGCCACCGGTCGCTTGTCCGGGGCTTATCGGTCCCGATCGACGATGTAGTGGGCGATCCAGCGCAGGGGATCGGCGCGCTCGTCGAAATCCTCCAGGTTGGTCAGGGCCTCATTGATCAGAATGCGCGCTTTCTCGCGGGCCTCGGTAAGGCCCAGCAGCGCCGGGTAGGTGGCCTTGCCTTGGGCCCGGTCCTTGCCCTGGGTTTTGCCGATGACGGTGGTTTCCCCTTCCTCGTCCAGGATATCGTCGCGGATCTGGAAGGCCAGGCCCAGGCATTTGGCGTAGCGGTCCAGGCGGCGGGCGGATTTCGGGTCCAACTCGGGGCGGGCGAGGGTAGCCATGCGCACGCCGGCGCGGATCAGCGCCCCGGTCTTGTGGATGTGGATATTCTCCAGGGCGACCAGATCGATTTTCCAGCCGGATGCGGCGGCGCTCAGGTCCAGGGCCTGTCCGCCGGCCATGCCGCGGGAGCCGCAGGCGCGGGCGAGGGTATCCGACATGGCGAGGCGGGCCTCGGCGCCCCCGGGGACGGCGTTATCCGCGGCGAGGAGCTGAAACGCCAGGGCCTGCAAGGCATCCCCCGCCAGGATGGCCATGGCTTCGCCGAATACCTTGTGGCAGGTCGGCCGGCCACGGCGCAGGTCGTCGTCGTCCATGGCCGGCAGGTCGTCGTGGATCAGCGAGTAGGCGTGGATCAGCTCCAGGGCGCAGGCGGGGGCGTTCAGGGTCTGTGGGGCCAGCCCGATGGCGAGCCCGGCGCCGTAGGTCAGCGCCGGGCGGATGTATTTGCCACCCCCCAGGACCGCATAGCGCATGGCGCGGTGCAGGGGCTCGGGTTGTATCTCCGGCTCCGGAAGCAGGTCCTCGAGGGCCGCGGTTACACGCTCCCGGCACTCGACCAGAAAGTCTTGCAGGCGTGAATCAGTCATGGCTCCGGAAGGGCTCCGGCGGCGCGTCCGGGGATTCGCCGGTGAGGATGCGGACCTTCTGCTCGGCCGTATCCAGGGCCTGACGGCAGGTGCGGGTCAGCGCGATCCCGCGCTCGAAGTGGCTCAGCGATTGCTCCAGGGTCAGCTCGCCCCGTTCCAGGGTGTCGACCAGGGATTCCAACTCCGTGAGGGCCTCTTCGAAGCCCTGGGGCCGGGTGTCTGCTGCGTGGGTCATGGAGTCGTCGCCGACGGTCGTTCAAGATGGTTATCGCCTGCCCTGTTTCCGCCGATGTCCGGGGCTTTCGGGATCCCCCGCGCGGGGATGCGGACCTGGTGAGGCGGGTCGGATTCCGCCCTTGGCGCGAACCGTTCGCGTTTGCTACCGGACGACGGGTTAAGGTAACTTAGCGCGGCTTGGCGGTCAATTGGCGCCGTCGGTTCAGCGGGCCTGTCGTGGTCGGTGGTCACCGACCACGAGTACTCGAGTCCATGCAGGACGGGAAAGCACAGCGCATCCCGCCGCGGAAAACGCGGCCCATTCCGATGGCGGGAAAGCACCGTGATACCGCGGCGCTTTCCCGCCCTGCGTGCTTCTTAACCGATTGTTATCCTTAGATAAATTTGTTAATTGACAACACCCCCTACGCCCTGGACGACGGCGAGCGGCAGGGCGTGCTGGATCGCATCGAGAATGAAAGACTATCGATTTGAAGGGCGCCTTGAAGTCAGTCCGCGCCAAGACGATAATTTATGGTATGCAATTCGCCTTGCAGGGCCAGAACGTGACTACCTCCATCCGTCTCGATCCGGGATTGAAGTCCGCACTGACGGAACAACTCTGATGGCATTTTTTATCCGTGGAGTAGGCGGATCCTCACGGATTCCTTCGTGCGTCCATTGCGTAATCCGCGGATAAAAGCAGGTGACCGCGCCATGTCCGACGAGAAGACGACCCATTTCGGTTACCAGCAGGTAGCGGTCGGGGAGAAGACCGACCGGGTGCGGGAGGTCTTCGATTCCGTGGCCTCCCGTTACGACCTGATGAACGATCTGATGTCTCTGGGTATCCACCGGCTGTGGAAGCGGCAGACGGTGGTGCTCGCCGGGACGCGCCGGGGGCAGCGGGTGCTGGATCTGGCCGCCGGGACCTGTGATCTCTCCGAGCGTTTCGCCGGCCTGGTGGGCCCGGAGGGCGCGGTGGTGGCCACGGATATCAACGCCGCCATGCTCGGCCGCGGCCGGGACCGGCTGGTGGATGCGGGGATCGCCGGCAATGTCCACTATGCCCAGGTCGATGCACAGACCCTGCCCTTTCCCGCCGATCATTTCCATTGCGTCAGCATCGGCTTCGGCCTGCGCAATGTGACCCACAAGCAACGGGCCCTGGAGGAGATGTTCCGGGTCTTGCGGGCCGGTGGGCGGGCCCTGGTGCTGGAGTTCTCCCAGCCCGAGAGTCGCCCCCTGCGTCGGGCCTATGATCTGTATTCCTTTTCGGTCCTGCCCGCCCTGGGGCGCCTGATTGTGGGGGATGCGGATAGCTACCGTTATCTTGCCGAGTCGATCCGCATGCACCCGGATCAGGAGACCCTACAGGCGATGATGGAGCAAGCGGGCTTCGAGCGTTGCGAGTTCTTCAACCTCAGCGGCGGCATCGTCGCGATTCACCGGGGCTATAAGCTGTGAGCGCGGGGGTGCGGATTTCGGAGGCGGCCCTGGCGGGTCTGGAGGCGACCCTCAATGGTTATCTGGCCCTGGATCCGGAGGGGGCGGCGCGGGCGGCCGAGCTGCACGGCAAGGTGATTCTGCTCGAGGTTGCCGGCTTCGGTACCCGGCTGTATCTGATTCCCGGTCCCGCCGGGGTGCAGCTTTACGACGAGTACGCGGGCGAGCCGGATTGCGTGCTGCGCGCCGCGCCCCTGACGCTGGCCCGGATGGGGGTCTCGCGCCGTAAGGAGGAGCGGCTTTTCTCCGGGGAGGTCCAGGTCGAGGGCGATACCCACCTGGCCCAGGCCTTCGGCGATTTCCTGGGCGGCCTGGAGGTGGATTGGGAGGAGCAGCTGGCGCGGCTGGCAGGGGATGCGGTCGCGCATCGGGTCGGCTCCCAGGTACGCGCCACCGGGCAGTGGGGGCGGCGTACCACCGAGGTCCTGACCGAGGATGTGAAGGAGTATCTGCAAGAGGAGGCGCGCCTGCTGCCCAGCCGCTATGAGGTGCAGGCGTTCCTGGACGAGGTGGACCAGGTGCGCGATGGCGTGGAGCGGCTCGCCGCGCGGGTCGAGCGGCTGACGAAACGGCAGGATGGCTCTATCGACGGTGGCCGGTAATCCTGGGGTCCGTCAATATTTTTTGCCGCAAATAAACGTGAATGGACGCATAGGCGCCAGCACCCCATTTCACCTTATTTTGCGGGTTCATAGCCGCTGCCGGTTTTGCGGTTTCCATTGATGCGGTTCGTTTTACTCACCACCCTACGCGAGTTACCCGCAAGATAAGGGGAAACGAGGTACTAGGGATGATCCGTCCTTCCCAGGCGCTCCGCCTGATCCACATCGGTCTGGTACTGCTGCGCCATGGGCTGGACGAGGTGGTGTTCACTACCCATTGGTTGCGGCCGCTCCGTTTCCTGCTCTATCTGTCGCCCTGGTTCTGGTTCCGCGGCGAGCTGCCGCCCTTTCCGGTGCGCATTCGTCGGGTCCTGGAGGATCTGGGGCCCATCTTCGTCAAGTTCGGGCAGCTTCTCTCTACCCGCCGGGATCTACTGCCGGACGATCTGGCCAATGAGATGACCAGGTTGCAGGATCGGGTCCCGCCCTTTTCCGGGACCCAGGCCCGCGCCCTGATCGAGCGGGCCTGGAACGAGCCGCTGGAGACCTGGCTCGACGATTTCGACGAGACCCCTCTGGCTTCGGCCTCCATCGCCCAGGTCCACACCGCCCGCCTCAAGGACGGGCGGGAGGTGGTGGTCAAGGTGCTGCGGCCGCGCATCAGGAAGACCATCCGGCGCGATATCGGGCTGCTCTATGTGCTGGCGCATCTGGTCCAACGTTACTGGAAGGATGGCCGCCGGCTGCGGCCGGTGGATGTGGTCGCCGAGTACGAGAAGACGATTTTCGACGAGCTGGACTTGCAGCGCGAGGCCGCCAACGCCTCCGTACTGCGGCGTAATTTTCTCGACAGCAAGGCCATTTATATCCCGGAGGTTTACTGGGACCTGACGCGGGAGAACGTCATGGTCATGGAGCGTATCTACGGGACGCCGGTGGACGAGACCAAGGCCCTCAAGGCCCAGGGGATCAGTCTGCGCATGCTCGGGGAGCGGGGGGTCGAGATCTTCTTCACCCAGCTCTTCCGGGATAACTTTTTCCACGCCGATATGCACCCGGGCAATATCTTCGTAGACCACGGGGGACGGTATATCGCGGTGGATTTCGGCATCGTCGGCAGCCTGACGCTGAAGGACCAACGCTACCTCGCCGAGAATCTGCTCGCCTTTTTCGAGCGGGATTACCGCCGGGTGGCCGAGCTGCACGTGGCGTCCGGCTGGGTGCCGCCCGGAACCTCCATCGTCGAGTTCGAGGCCGCTATCCGCACCGTGACCGAGCCGGTTTTCGAGAGGCCCCTGGCGGAAATCTCCTTCGGCAACTTTCTGCTGCGCCTGTTCCAGACGGCACGCCGGTTCAACATGGAGGTCCAGCCCCAGCTGGTGCTGCTGCAGAAGACCCTGCTCAATATCGAGGGCCTGGGACGCCAGCTATACCCGGAGCTCGATCTGTGGACCACCGCCAAGCCCTTTCTGGTGAGCTGGATGAAGGACCAGGTAGGGCCCAAGGCGTTTCTGGCGCGGATGCGCAAGAATCTAGGCCCGTTCTCCGAGCAGCTCCCGGAGCTGCCATTGCTCGCCTACCGGGTGCTGGATGCCTTGGATCGACAGCAGATGACAATCCGCTGGCGTTCGGAAGAGCTCGAGCGGCTGCATACGGAAACCCGCCGCTATCGCACGGCGCTATTGGGCACGGTCGGCGGCGGTCTCCTCATCCTCGGCGGGACCCTGCTCCTGCTGTTCGGGCCCGGCCAGATCCTCACGGTCTTCCTGGCCGAGCTCCTGGCGGCCGGGCTCTATATCGCCGGCGGCCTGCTGCTGATCACCCGCCGGCGCTAGTGCCCCGTTTCACCCTATTTTACGCTCTCAGCGCGGCGAGAAGCGGTCAGCTGCGAGGCGCGTGAGCGCAGGAATAGCCAGCCCTATTTCAAGCTCGCGCAACGACGCAGATGG
>JAIZWN010000691.1 GCA_020443945.1 Candidatus Thiosymbion ectosymbiont of Robbea hypermnestra
ATGGCTCGACCTGTCAGCGGTGGTGCCGTCACTTTGTTCTCCTTGGCGATATACACTGAATCCCGGAAACAACAAAGATAGAACACTACCCAATTATGGTCCGCACAGCGGACCCTACGATTTCGCCTTATTCTACATGCGGTGAGGAGGGGCAATGTTCCGCGCGCACCGGAGCCACGGTGTAGCGGACTCTCTGGTGGGTGGCGGGCTGATGGCCCCGTATAGCGGCGGCAGGGCCGAGCGCGTCGAGAAACAATGGCCCTGTTTCTGATCTTATGCAATCATCTGGAATCCAACCATGAGTCGAGGATAGCCATGCCCCTCAGCCAACAGGAACGGTCACTCGCGGTCGCCACCCCCCTCGGCGAGGATGTCCTGCTGGTGCGCGCCATGCACGCCACCGAGCACCTGAGCACCCTGTTCGCCTATGAGCTGGAGCTCCTGAGCACGGACATCGATATCCAACCCGAAGACCTGCTGGGCCAACCCGTCACGGTGCGGCTCGATCTCCCCGACGGGGGAATCCGTTACTTCAACGGCTTGGTCAATCGCTTCGCCCACACCGGCTTCGAAGGCGCCTTGGCTATCTATCAGGCCACCCTGGCGCCCTGGACCTGGTTCCTCACCCGCACCGCCGATTGCCGTATCTTTCAGGAAAAGAAGGTCCCGGATATCCTCAAGGAGATCTTCCGGGAGCACGGCTATACGGATTTCGAGGAGGCCCTGAGCGGCGACTATCGCCAATGGGTCTATTGCGTGCAGTACCGGGAGACGGACTTCAATTTCATCAGTCGCCTGATGGAACAGGAGGGCATCTATTACTACTTCAAGCACGAGAACGGTAAGCACACCCTGGTCCTGGCCGACGACTACAGCGCCCATGGCGCCGTGGCCGGCTATGGGGAGATCCCCTACTATCCCCCCAGCGAGAAGGCGCTCCGGGAGCGGGATCATATCCACGAGTGGTCCTTGGCCCAGGTGGTCCAACCCGGCGCCTTCACCCACACGGATTTCGACTTCACGGCCCCGCGCAAGAATCTGCTGGCCAAGCGGCAGCACCCCAAGTCGCATCCCTATGCGGATCTGGAGATTTACGAGTATCCGGGCGGTTATGTTTCAAGTGACGATGGTGAGAGCTACGCCCGGGTACGCATCGAGGAGTTCCATGCGGGCTACGAGACCGCCCAGGGGGCCGGCAACGCCCGGGGGCTCACTACCGGCGCCCTGTTCAAGCTGACCAACTACCGCCGCGAGGACCAGAACCGGGAATACCTGCTCATCGCCGCCGAGTACCATCTCCAGTCCGACGCCTTCGGCTCCACCGCTCAGGCCAGTACCGGTCCCGTCTTCCAGTGCGCCTTCACCGCCCTGGAGGCCCAGACCCCCTACCGCCCATCGCGGACCACGCCCAAGCCCCGCATCCAGGGCCCTCAGACCGCTATCGTCGTCGGCAAGGACGGCGAAGAGATCTGGACCGACCAGCACGGTCGGGTCAAGGTCCAGTTCCACTGGGACCGTTACGGCAAATCCGACGAACACAGCTCCTGCTGGATGCGGGTCGCCCACCCCTGGGCCGGCAGGAGCTGGGGCGCCATCGCCATCCCCCGCATCGGCCAGGAGGTCATGGTCGAGTTCCTGGAGGGCGATCCCGACCAGCCCATCATCACCGGCGGGGTCTACAACGGCGTCAACCAGCCTCCTTACAGCTTGCCGGACAAGGCCACCGTAACGACGCTCAAGAGTAATTCGAGCAAAGGGGGCGCGGGATTCAACGAGATTCGCCTGGAAGATAAGAAGGGACAGGAGCAGCTCTTCGTCCACGCGGAGAAGGACCAAGACGTGCGGGTCAAGCATGACGCATACGAATGGATCGGCAACGAACGACACCTGATCGTCAAGACGGACCAGATCGAGCAGGTGGAAGGGGACAAACATGTCACCGTCAAGGGCGACCGGAACGAAAAGATCAGCGGCTCGGTCTCCCTGGATACGGCAATGGACCTGCAACAGAAGGTCGGAATCAATCACGCCGTCGAGGCGGGGACGGAAATCCACCTGAAAGGCGGCATGAACGTGGTCATCGAGGCCGGCATGAGCATCACGCTCAAGGCCGGCAGCGGATTCGTGGTCGTCGGTCCGGCCGGCGTTACCATCTCCGGCACACCCGTGCTCATCAACAGCGGTGGTTCGGCGGGGTCCGGCGCGGGTTGCTCGCCGGATACGCCGAAATTACCCAAGGAGGCCGTGAATGCCGA
The DNA here is from genome assembly GCA_020443945.1 of Candidatus Thiosymbion ectosymbiont of Robbea hypermnestra. Lineage (GTDB taxonomy): Bacteria > Pseudomonadota > Gammaproteobacteria > Chromatiales > Chromatiaceae > Thiosymbion > Thiosymbion ectosymbiont_B. The sequence continues at coordinate 2,256 of JAIZWN010000691.1, forward strand.
GCCGGGCGGCATCACCGACCTGACGGGCGTGTCCGGACCCTTCGAGAATCCACAGGCCCAGACACTGGCGGTGGCCGCCGAAAGCGGCGCCCCCTTCTGCGAGAAATGCGCGGCGGCGCAACAAGGCGGCTGAGGGCGTACAACAGGATTTACGGAGAGACCCCGAACATGAACGCCCAGGAACGATCAGAGACACTGCGCCGGCTCTTGTTCGAGAACGGCGACGACCGACTCTACGCGGTGCTCGACGGCGCCGCTATCCCCAACCTGCGCTCGCTCCTGGCACAATATGAGGTATCCAACGTCTGCCTCTTGCGCGGCGCGCTCGACCCGGAGCTGGCCCAGACGGCGCCCTATCTGGCGGAGCTGCCGCCGGAATCGCCCTTCACCGAGCTGCTATCGACACAAGGCTGGGGAAACCACTGGGGCATCCTGGCCCACTCCGGCGACGATATGCGTACCCTGCGCATGCACTTCCGCAAGCTCCTCACGGTCCGCAACGCGGACGGCAAGCCCCTCCACTTTCGCTACTATGATCCCCGGGTTCTCCGGCATTACCTGCCCACCTGCGATGCCGAGAACCTGCGCGTCCTGTTCGGCCCCGTGACCGCCTACTTCGCGGAGGCGGACACGGCCGATGAGCTGGTGCGCCTTACCTTCACCGGCAATGCGTTGGGCCAGCAACGAATCACCCTCTAGCGGAACGAATCCGCACCCATGGAGGCTTGAGATGGCCATGCACGTCTGCTCCGGCGCCACATTGCAGTGCAGCTTCGGCCTGGCGCCCAGCACCCTGATGGTACTGCCGACCAATCAGATGATGACCGGCCACATGCCGGCGGCCAACATCGCGGACAACAAACCCATGGTCAACATCCTCCCCTTCGGCATGTGCACCAGCCTCGCCAACCCGACGGTAGCCTCGGCGACCGCGGCCGCGATGGGCGTCTTGACACCGATGCCCTGCATCCCGGTAACACCCGCCCCGTGGGTTACGGGCGCGCCTACGGTGATATTCGGCAAGATGCCGGCACTCAACAACACCTCGACACTCATGTGCAATTGGGGTGGCGTAATATCGGTCGTCACGCCCGGGCAGACAATGGAACAGATACCTTGAAGTATGGACAAAAATTCCTCGCGGAAACACCATCTTCTATCACTACTGTCCGGTTAAATGAGCGAACAGATTCAGTTCCGATGCGAGGTGTTTCTGATGATCGCGATCAGAATGTAAACCAAAATGGCGGTCCAGAGTTGGCTTTCGACCGCGTTCTCGGAGGTTCCAAAGAACGACTTGATGCGCAAGTGTTGCTTGATCCAGGCGGAGAGACCTCCCCTCGCCATCATGGTTGTCCGCAGATTACGCCGATTTTCACGGATTACCGCATTTTTTCATCGGCGAGAATCGGCGTAATCTGCGGATTCAAGCATCACAGATCACAAAACTACAACACTACC
>JAIZWN010000692.1 GCA_020443945.1 Candidatus Thiosymbion ectosymbiont of Robbea hypermnestra
ACGGAAGGCGGTGACCCACCGACAAGGGTATGGGTTTGCTGCATTTGATTTTCGGGGGATTCGGTTAATTGAGAACGTTCCCTAAGACACCACCCGATCCCCAACCGCACCACCGTCTTGTTACCATTCCTGTCGGACCCTCCCGCTTCGTGTCGATGGTTGTTTTGTCTTACCATCGTGGCGCGTTTGACGCCGTTCGTGAAGGGGGATGGGTCCATACCATTATCCTGCAGGGAAAAACCCACAGCCTCCGACGCTCTATTGTGGATGAGCTTTTGAGCGGGACCTGGCGGACCGCCGGAGCGGTCGGACCGCTTCCGGGAGTAGGTGTATGACCGCGATTTTGGGCATTTCCGCCTTTTATCATGATTCGGCCGCGGCCCTGGTGGTGGACGGCCGGATTGTCGCCGCCGCCCAGGAGGAGCGCTTTACGCGCAAGAAGCACGAGGCCGGCTTTCCCGGCCAGGCCATCGATTATTGTCTGCGGGAGGCGGGTTTGACCCCTGGGCAATTGGATTATGTGGGCTTCTACGACAAGCCTCTGCTTACCTTCGAGCGCCTGCTGGAGACCTATCTCGCCTATGCCCCGGCCGGCTTCGGGTCGTTCCTCGAGGCCATGCCCCTGTGGCTGAAACGCAAGCTGCATCTGCCCCGGGAGATCAGCAAGGGGCTGCATGGATGCTACCGGAAGAGGTATGTGTTCGCCCCGCATCATGTCTCGCACGCAGCCAGCGCCTTTTACCCCTCGCCCTATGAGGAGGCGGCGATTCTGGTCATCGACGGCGTCGGGGAATGGGCCACTTGCAGCTTTGGGGTCGGACGCGGCAACCGGATCGAGCTTCTCGGCGAGCTGCATTTTCCCCATTCCCTGGGGCTGCTCTATTCGGCATTTACCTATTTTACCGGGTTCGAGGTCAACGACGGCGAGTACAAGCTGATGGGCCTGGCGCCCTACGGCGAACCCAGGTATGTGGATCGGATCCTGGATAATCTGCTGGATCTGAAGCCCGACGGCTCCTTCCGCCTGGATATGGCGTACTTCAATTATTGCCAGGGCCTGACCATGACCTCGAAGGGATTCGAGGAGCTGTTCGGCCGCCCGCCGCGCCGGAGCGGGCAGCCCATCACCCGCAACGACATGGATCTCGCCGCCTCGGTCCAGCGGGTTACCGAGGAGATCATGCTGCGCCAGGCCCGCCATGTGCAGGCGCAAACGGGCATGAAGCGGCTGTGTCTGGCCGGGGGGGTGGCGCTGAACTGCGTGGCCAACGGGCGCATCCTGCGCGAGGGGTCCTTCGAGGCGATCTGGGCCCAACCCGCGGCGGGTGATGCCGGCGGGGCCCTGGGGGTGGCCCAGTATATCTGGCATCAGCTCCTGGACAATCCGCGCCGGGCCGAGGCCGGGGATGCCCAGTCCGGCTCATTGCTCGGCGTGCAGTACGGGGATCCGCAAATCGAGCAGGAACTCCGGTCCGCCGCCGCCATCTACCAACGCCTGGACGACGAGGAGGCCCTGTGCGACCAAATCGCCGCCGCCATCGGGCAGGGCCAGGTGGTCGGCTGGTACCAGGGGCGGATGGAGTTCGGGCCGCGGGCGTTGGGCAGCCGCAGCATCCTGGGGGATGCCCGGAATCCGGACATGCAGCGGATCATCAACCGGAAGGTGAAGTTCCGCGAGGGCTTCCGCCCCTTTGCGCCCATCGTGCTGGCCGAGCACGCGCACGAGTACTTCGATCTGGAGCCGGGACGGGAAAGCCCCTACATGCTGTTGGTCGCCCCGGTGCGCAAAGACAAGCGGTTGGCGATTCCCCCCGAGCGGCGCGACGCCTCGGGCTTTGATCGGCTACAACAGCCGCGCTCGGTCATTCCCGCGGTCACCCATGTGGACGGCTCGGCACGGATACAGACCGTCGATGCGCGACGGCACGGGCTCCTGCGCGGACTCCTGGAACGCTTCTACGCCCGGACCGGCTGTCCGGTGCTGGTCAATACCAGCTTCAACCTCGGCTGGGATCCGATTGTCCGCACGCCGCGGGACGCCTACCGGGCCTTCATGACCTGCGATATGGATATCCTGGTGATGGGCCATTTTGTGCTGCGCAAGGCCGAGCAGCCGGCGACGGTAACCGCCATGCGCGACAGCACCACGGACGAGGTCTTCGCGGACAAGCTGGCCAGCCCCTGCGTGGCCGGCGGTACGGCGGAGCTGATGCGCCGCGGCGACAAACTGGTCTGCGCCGAGACCGGCCACGAGTTTGCCGTTACCGACCATATTCCGCGGCTCTTTTGGCCCCACGAGCACTACGACGACCCGCGGGACGTGACCGAGACCGTCAAGGCCTTCTACGAGCAGACCCCCTTTCCCAACTACGACGCGCACGATTCGGTACGCGCGCTGATCGAGAAATCCCGGACCGGCCTGTACGCCCGCCGGCTGGACGAGACCATCCCCTACAACACCGACGTGCTGGAGGTCGGCTGCGGGACCGGGCAGCTGACCAATTTTCTGGGGATCTCCTGGCGTCGGGTGATCGGCGCCGACATGTGCCTGAACTCGCTACGGCTGGGCGAGGCGTTTCGCCGCGAGCACGGCTTGGCGCGCGTCCGCTTCATGCAGATGAACCTGTTGCGCCCGGCGTTGCGGCCCGCCCGCTTCGACGTCGTGCTGTGCAACGGCGTGCTGCACACCCTGGCCGACCCCTACGGCGGATTCCGCACCCTGGTGCCCCTGCTCAAACCCGGCGGGCATCTGGTTCTAGGCCTCTACAACCGCTATGGGCGACTGGCGACCGACCTGCGCCGGTATCTGCTGCGCGCGATGCCCGGCAATGCGCGGTGGATCGATCCCATCCTGCGCCGTAGCGGACTGAGCGCCGGTAAGCGCCGGGCCTGGTTCGCCGATCAATACCGCCACCCCCACGAAACCAAGCACACCTTCGGCGAGATTCTGCGGTGGTTCGACGAGACGGGCATCGAGTTCGTGCGCGGCATTCCGGCCCTGCGGCCGGACGACAACGGCTTGGACGGCGAGAGCCTGTTCGAGCCGCAACCGCGGGGTACGGCCCTGGACCGGTTGATCGTGCAGGCCAGCGAAATCATCGCGCCGGGTCAGGCCGAGGGCGGGTTCTTCATCATGATCGGCCGCAAACCAGGCTAATACCCCATTTCACCTTAACTTGCTGGAACGCTTTGTGGCTTCGGGATCGGAAAGGGGCATCGCTATTTGCTCCCCCTCCCCACGGCCCTCTCCCGGTGAGGGTGTCGTAAAAGGCGGTCCGCGGCCGAGGGGTTCCCGCATCATTGGGACCTGAAACAAGAAACCCGTAGTATCTACGGAAGTTACCTGCAATCTAAAGGGAAACGAGGTACTAGGGGACGTTCTCAATTAACCGAATCCCCCGAAAATCATATGCAGCAAATCCATACACTTGTCGGTGGGTCACCGCCTTTCGT
>JAIZWN010000693.1 GCA_020443945.1 Candidatus Thiosymbion ectosymbiont of Robbea hypermnestra
ACGGGCGCCTTACCCATGACCCACGATCCCTTTGTGGCTTGGTGTCTTTGTGTGAGAATTGAGAACGCCCCCTAGGGTCCGCGTCCGCGGGGCCGGCGAGACGCCGGCGATCCCAGGGGTGGGGTGGCTTCCGGCACCGCTCCGCTACCATACCGGCGTTTCGGGTGGGACCCCGGAACCTGCCGTTGTCCAGGGACGGCAAACCGATAGCACCGCAAGGATGCCCGATTTTTTCAGAGGCACCCTTCCATGTCGAAAAATCCCTGGTCATCCCGTCTTCTGGTTGCCGCCCTGAGCGGCGGTCTTGCGCTACCGGCTATGGCCTGGGGTCCCTACGGCCCTGGTCCCTGGGAGGGCGTCGCCGAAGGCGACACCCGACGCGGTCCAGGGATGGACCGCCCGATTCAACGGCGGCCAGCCGTTGAAAAGAAAGGAATCGGGAAATCGCCAGTTTCCGATTCCGCGTCGCAAAGACCCAGGGATAGGCTTTTGCGACGCCCTCCCTGGAGCGGATATCCCGCGCCGCCGGTCGGGATGGGGACCTATGGACCCGGTTTCCCGCCTTTTTCACCACCGGCCTACCCCTTTCCTGACGGGAACGCCTTCCCGAATACCCCGGCCCAAAATACGGGCGGGACACCCGCGCGCCAACCTGACAAGAACACCCCACCGAATGCCTCAACCCCCGTACCCCCCTCTCCCGATTACGGGGCGTATCCCGGCTACGGGCCCTATGCCCGTCCCTTCCAGGGACCTCCCGGCTCCGGCAGTCGGGGTCCCAGCAGACCGGCGGGATTTCGCCTCTCCCGCGCGGCTACGGACGATGCCTACACCCTCACCATCGCGCTCAATGGAATAGACCCGGCAACAGTCCAGATCCATACCCAGGGCAACCGGCTCATCCTGCGTCGGACGCACACCACGCAACAGACGCAAAAGAACGACTTCGGCGACGGTCGCGGATTCGCGCGCGGCTTCAGCTACTCGTCCGGCACCGTCAGCCGGAGCCTATGGATACCCAAAGACGGTATTCCGAGCGCCATGAGCCGCGAGGACGGCGAGGACAGCATCCGCCTGCGCATCCCAAGGCGCACCACCGGCTCCTGACCCCCCCCGGCGCTTGATGGATAGCCCGCGCGTAGGACCGCCGGCGTCCCGCCGGTATCATAGGCACGGCCCCGCGAACCCGCGTAGGGCGGGAAAACACAGCGCATCCCGCCTCGGAGAACGCCGCCCATTCCGATGGCGGGAAAGCGCCGCGGTACCGCGGCGCTTTCCCGCCCTGCGTGGCTCATAACCGATTGTTATCCTAAGACAATTTTTTAATTGAGAACACCCCCTAGGGCGCGGTGGCGGAAGAGTAACCCACCGCATAGACTACTTTTTTGGCAGTTGTTTTTTCTCGTTCTGTTTCTCAAGCTTTATGATCGAAGCTTCTGGGGGAAGGTCCTCTGGCATAGTGCCACCAAGGCGCCGAATCGTTTCCCGAACCTGCGCGCCTACCTGATTGTGGGTCTCAATTGCCACAGATTCACCCTGTACTCTATCCCTGGAAAGCTTTTGCTCTGCTTGAGTGATGCGAAAATAGTTTGCAGCCAGCTCCGCATGGCCCGCCCTATCTAGAAGGTCATCTTTTCCTATGCCCTTTCTCTGCTTGATTCTCCGCAGGGGCAGATTGTAGAGACCGCGATAACCTGCGTCGTGAAACACCGCATACCGAATCACCCCCGCGCGCTTGGCGGAACTCCCAAGATCCTTGTTTGCATCCTTTACTTTGGTCCGCATTTCCAACCGTCGCTCAAGATCGGTTTTTTGTTCCTGAAGCTCCATCTGGCGCGTCTTGACGGCAAAGTAACTCTGCGCCGTTGCGATCTCGGGCTTTGACGACTCGCCGTTCATCGCGATCAGGTAGCAGGCATAGCGTGACAGAAAATAGTCCTTGAGGGTGCGCGTCGCCCCCTTCCCGGCACGGATCATATTGGTGGTTTCAACGAAATGATCCGACGGGTCCACATCGTTACCAACACATGCCGCGCGAGCCCTATCTATCACTCCCTCGAAATTTCGCCAGTCCGTGTAGCCGAGAATGCCCTGAACATCTCGCGCCATCCAATACTCTGTTTCCGAATCCGGGCTATGCCTTACGTCGTCTAACGCCTTGATAACTGGCTTTAATTCGGTTGACATAATGCTCCTCATGAAGAAATGCATTTCTTAAGTCTACGCGCGAAGTATAATTTTAACTCGCGCACTTTGCCACCATTTATGCTATATATCATCTGACGAAGCAAGCCGGTACTGGCCGATAATCCTGGAGGTCCTCTTATGAGATTCCGAAAGAAACTTGAGAGGGAACTTAAAAAGAAAGCACAAGAGATTGAAATAATTGAAGAAGAGTTAAAAGAGAAGGAGGCTGCGTTGCGGGAGGCAAAAACATACATGCAAGCGATCGAAGACATGATGAGGCACATCCCGAAAGAGGAAAACAGCGACGAAAGCACGATTTCCGTACGTCCAGGAAGCACCGCGGATCAAGCACTTCGAGTATTGCGCGTCGAAGGCACTTCGCTTCACATTGGAGAGATACTTCAGCGAATGGGTCGCGAGGTAACCAGACAAAGCCGTCAAGCGCTTTCAGGGCAGCTTTCGCACTATGTGAGGAGGAATCGCGTTTTTACGCGCACCGCACCGAATACTTTCGGTTTGGCGGAGTGGTCGATGATGGTGGATGAACCAGACCGGGAAGACGAAGAATCAACGGAACCCCAACAGAGCGTGCCGCCTGGATTCGGAAAGATTCGCCCGGTTACCCAGGTTTAAAATGGGGTGTCAGGTTCCTCGGATGCGGATAAAACTTCAGGCCCTGGGTTGTAGGCTCAACGAGGCGGAGCTGCAAACCTGGGCGCGGCAGCTCCAACGGCAGGGCCATCGGATCGCCGGGGATTCGGAGGCGGCCGACCTGGTAGTCATCAACACCTGCGCGGTGACCGCCGAGGCGGTCCGTAAATCCCGCAAGTTGCTGCGCCGCGCCCGGCGGGCCGATCCCCAGGCCCGGCTTGTAGTCAGCGGCTGTTTCGCCTCCCTGGAAGGCGACGCACTGGCCCGCGAGCAGGGCGTCGATCTGCTGGTCCCCAACCGGGACAAGGACCGGCTGGTGACCATCGCCGCCCGGGAGCTGGACCTGGATGCCAGGGCCCAGGGCGCCTCGCAACCGACGACCAACCCCCTGTTCACCCGCGGCCGCCAACGGGCCTTCGTCAAGGTCCAGGACGGCTGTCGCTATCGCTGCACCTTCTGTATCGTCACCCTCGCCCGGGGCTCGGAACGCAGCCGACCGCTTGCCGAGGTGATCGCGGAAATCGACCGGCTGGGCACGGAAGGGATCCAGGAAATCGTGCTCACCGGCGTCCATCTCGGGGGCTATGGGAGCGACCTCCAAAGCGACCTCTCGGCCCTACTCCGCGCCGTCCTCGCCGACACCGACATGCCCCGGATACGCCTGGGCTCCCTGGAGCCCTGGGATCTGCCGGAGACCTTCTGGGAATTGTTCGAGAACCCGCGGCTGATGCCCCATCTGCATCTGCCTTTGCAGAGCGGTTCGGACACGGTGCTGCGCCGCATGGCCCGACGTTGCGGGACCGGGGACTTCGCGCGCTTGGTCGGGACGGCGCGGGAGCGGGTGGCGGATTTCAATGTGACCACCGACATCATCGTCGGCTTCCCCGGCGAGACCCGAGCCGAGTGGCAACAGACCCTGGCCTTCGTGGAGGCCCTGGGCTTCGGCCACCTCCACATCTTTCCCTACTCGCCGCGGGCGGGCACCCGGGCCGCGACCCTGCCGGGACAGCTGGACGAGCGCACGAAGAAGGACCGCAGCCGCCAGCTCCACGCGCTGGGACGCCGGATGAAGCTGCGGGCCCTGGCGCCCTACGTCGGTCGGCGGCTGCCGGTTCTGATAGAGGGCCGCTACGGCGGCGCCTCGACGGACGCATGGTTCGGCTACACGCCGAACTACCTTCCGGTCCGTATCCCTGGCGGGGGGACGGAAGACCCCACCAACCGCATCCTCGACCTGACATTGACGGCCGTGCATACGGACGGAGACCACCTGATCGGACACCCCTGACGGCGGCGGCAACGGGGGTCAGGCGGCCGTGGGGGCTTCGGTTGTAAGAACTTAAGGAACGGACCCCGACAGCGCCTGTCGGGCCAGGGTGCATCCCAAGGGCTAGCGAGGCTTTGCCTTAAGACCACGAGTGCTCAACGCGAGCTGCGTCGCAAACCGCCAATAGGACAGGATTTACAGGATTACACAGGATTTACAGGATTTTTGTCGTTGCTGAATGTTCTACGCCCGATCACGCCCTGACCACACCAGCAAGC
>JAIZWN010000694.1 GCA_020443945.1 Candidatus Thiosymbion ectosymbiont of Robbea hypermnestra
ACGGGCGCCTTACCCATGACCCACGATCCCTTTGTGGCTTGGTGTCTTTGTGTGAGAATTGAGAACGCCCCCTAGGGACAACAAAATTACAACACTACCCAACAGTCCACCGAGGGAGGCACGAAATGAAATCCAAGCCGATTGGAGCGCGACTTCGATGCTGTCTGTTCGGGGGAATACTCCTGGTCAGCTGCGTGCCCGCGGCCTGGGCCGCCACCTTATGGAGTGTCCCGGACTCCTATCTGGGTACGGGATACTTCTTCGGCCCCGGCGCCTATATGATCCCTACGCCCCTGTTTCCGGCGATGATCCGCAATCTGGCCTTCACCTCCGACCGCGATTTTGTAACCCCGTTTTGGAATAACGGCGCGGACGCGCCGAACATTGCGGCCGAAACGGACTTTCCCCCGGTGGACGGCCGTCTGTCCGACGGGACCCGGATCAACGAAAATGTGGATCTGGGAACCTTCATACTTGCCGGCACGCGCTTCCTGCCCGCCGTCGGCGAAGGTGGGGAGTTTTCGGGTCAGCAGGTAGCGGTGGCAATGGTCGATGGCAACCTGGTCATGGTCATGGACCTGATCTTGGACTTAGGTATCGGACCGCGGGGCGTCATCCGGTTGCCCCTCTATGGCTCCACCGGGACGCTCACCATTCCGGGGCCGCAGGTGACGGCCAGTGGTCTGGTCGGACCCAAACAAGCCGGTCCGCTCCCAACGGGCGAGACCATTTCCGGGCGGGTCGGGGATTTCAATGGCGATGGATGTATCGACGGGACGCTGGTGGCGGTCGGCGTAATGCCTTTGTCCTCTCCCATCTATCCCGGCCAGCCCTTCGCCTTTTCCCGAAACTTCGAGACCGACGTTCCCATCGATGGGGTTGTGCACGGATCGGCCGAGGACGTCGATAAGGCGTATGGGGTAATGTTCTAACTTTGTTATCCTTGGCGATATACACTGAATCCCGGAAACAAAAGAATTACAACACTACCTCCCATCTGATGAGGGCGTGACGCAATGACACATTTTTCATCCGCTACCTTCGCGTTCCTGAACGATCTGACCGATTTTCGGGATAAGCAATGGTTCGACGCGAATCGCCCACGCTATGAAGCCCATCTGCTGGGACCAATGCGTTCGCTGGTATCCGTAATCGGCGCTCAATTGAGAGAACAAGTGCCGGATATGGAAATCCGACCTCAGGTCAATAAGTGCATCACGCGCATCAACCGGGATATGCGGTTTGCGCGTGGGAAGAGCCCCTATAAGGATCACATGCTGGCCCTTTTCTATCGCGAGGGACGCAAGAAGGAGGACCCCCAGCTATTCGTCGGCATCCAACCCACGGAGGTCTGGGTGGGCCTGTACCTGGCGCCCCCCTTTCTCGCTGCCGATTCCGCCATCGCAAAAGCGGTAGAGGGGCGTCCGGACCAAGTGGTTGCTCTCGGCAAAACCATGGGCATCGGGGAGGACCTGACGCTCGGGAGCTGTAGCCGCTACGGCGAGATCGAGAAGCACATGAACGGCGGCGAGGCCGGACAGTATGTCACGGGGCCGCATCTGTGCGCGATGAGGGTCTTTCCAGCGAACGAGATGGCGGCGGATCCGGCCGGCTTCGTCGACGAGGCGGGGGGGATACTCACCCGTCTCGTTCCCTTGTGGCGCGCCTATCTCGAGGGTCTGTAAATGCGAGTTATCACACTGATCGGCGTCTTGCTCGGACTCTTCCTTCCGTTCGGGACGCAAGCCGGTGAACCCGGCGCAACGGATATCTTGAAAAATGTCCATTTACGCGACCGTGGCAAAGACCTGATCTGGGACATCTCACTGGACCTGATCGATCACCGGGGAAACACCCGCAAACGCACCGGCAAGATTCTCCGCCGTAAGCTCGACAGCGAACGGAGCGAACAGGTTACCGTCTTCCTGAGCCCGGCCAATATACGGCATACCGCCCTGCTCCAAGTCGAGGCGAAAGGTGGAGACGACTATATGTGGCTCTATGTCCCCGCATTGAAGGTCACGAAACGAATCCCACCGGCTGATCGGGGCGATAAATTCGTGGGGACCGATTTCACCATGGAAGACGTCAATCTGGGTTTTGAATACAAGGACTACATAGCCAAAGTCCTGGAGCGAAAGCAAGCAGGAGGGCATCCGGTCGCGATCATGCGCATCGAGCCGAAAACGGATACCCTCAAGCGCGCGCTCGGCTTCGATCACTCGATTACAACCGTGAGGGTCGATCAGTCGATCATCACGGAACAGCGGTTCTATAAAGGTAGCCAAGAGATCCGAAGAAACGATGCCTCGGATGTTCGCAAGATCGACGGCATCCTCACCACGATGGTGCTTCGATCACAGGACTTGGTGAACAATCATCGGACCATATTGCGGGTGAAAAAGGCCACCTATAATTCAGGGGTCCCCGCCTCCCACTTCAGAAAGCAAACCCTGGCGCGGGAAATCTACCGATGAGAAACATTCGGGCGGCGGTTTTGCTGTTCTCGGTTTCCCTCGTCACCAATGACGCCGTGGGTGAGGTGGAGCTCGCGTATAGCTCGGTAGAAGCCGAAGCCGCGTCGGAATACCAGGTCGGGGATCGTCGATTCGGTCCGAGTTTCATACGGCTGATCGCGACAGCCGAGTTCGCGATCACCGACGACTTGACGGTAAAGACCGTGGTCAGCCCCTGTATCGGTTCTTACAGTACGGAGCAGCCCGAGGGCGTGACCCAATGCTCTCGTGAACGACTGGTGGAGGAGCTTACGCTCAGTGGAATCGGCGATGGTTTCGACTTTTCCATCGGTCAGCAGATAATCACGATAGGCAACAGCGAGGCGTTCATGCTGCTGGACCGCTTCAATGGCCGCGACCTATGTCGGTTCGCCCGTTTGGATACCCAAAACAAACTTCCCAACCTGATCGCCCAGGGGCGGATCTTCTCCGGCGCCTCGACCTTTTCCCTCACCTTCGCGCCCTTCTCCGGGGAATCCCAGCTTGCGGATACGAACGGCTATTGCGCCGACAGATTCAACGACTTCGGGCGCTTCGAACACCTCGATGCCCCGGAAAACAAGAGTCTCAACGATTGGGCGGGCGGCCTGGAGTACGCCGTCACGCATGACAACTGGGGCGCGACGCTGAATGTCATCTCTACGCGAGAGGACCTGTTTGTACTCGAGACCCTTCCGGCATTGAACAAAACGCGGCCGAGGACGCTCTGGATCGGGGGTACGGCCTCCGCTACGTTCGGAGGTATCGTGGTGCGCGGGGAAATCGCCTACGCCCCGGAACGGAGGTTCTCGCTCGCTCCGGAGGCAGTCGGTACTCTGGCGACGCGGGGAATCGCCACAAACGGCGTCGATGAACGCTGGAATCTGCTCACCCTGATCGGGTTGGAAACGCGCAAAGGCGATTGGTACTTGGCCTTGCAGTACCTCAATGACCGAGTTACCGGTGGACCGGACCTGGTGCGGGACAGCGAGACGCATACGGCATCGATGCGAGTCCGACGGACATTTGCCAACGAACGCCTGGCGATCAATAGCTTTGCCGTGCTCGATATGGATTACCGGGACTTCGCGATCCGTATCTCGGGGGTATACGAGCTCAATGATGATACGGAAATCGAAGTGGGTGGGACGGTCTACGCGGACTTCGGCAATGAGCCTGGTTACCTTGGCAGTTACGAAGGACGGGAAAGTCTATACATACAATTGAGATGGACCTTCTGATCGCATTCCACTCCCGTCATTCCGTGTTCGGTAGCGTTCTAACTTTGTGGTTTCCGGGATTCAATGTATATCGCCAAGGAGAACAAAGTGACGGCGCCACCGCTGACAGGTCGAGCCATTCTGCGTGGTTCGTGCTGTCTTCCAATCGTACAGGATTAACAGGATTTTCAAGATTAACAGGATTTTTTTACTGTTGGTAATAGACTGACCAAGAAAAACGAAATTCGGATGCTGTTATGGGACTTGTTGGACAAAAATTGACAGAGGAGATCATTGGGGCAGCCCGTAGGATGGGCAAAGCGAGCGTCCATCAAACCGATCTCGAAGGTTCGGTCATCCCACGGCGGTTTCCGCACCGCGACGGCTGGCCGGAAGGCACCAAGCGAAGCGTGCCCATCAATCGAGAAGCTCGGGTAGGTTGGGGTGAAGTCGCCCCGACAGGGGCGACGAACCCCAACAACTTTGGTTTGATCGGCCATTTGTTGGGGTTCGCAAACTCACCCCAACCTACATTTCTGGTCAATTTTGGACACAGTGTCACTGTGCGGCGAAAGTTCAGAACCCACAAAAAATAATCTTGTTAATCTTGAAAATCCTGTTAATCCTGTCCTATTAGCAGATTGCGACGCGCGTGCCGACAAAACCGGAATCTACGGGCGTTGCCCGACTCAAGGGTCACGGGTCAAGACCTGACCCCATTTCCTCACGGCCAAAAGCCCCTCTCCCCTGGCGGGAGAGGGGTTGGGGAGAGGGGGGCCAATCGTCCCGACCGGACGAACCTTTGGTGGCGAGTCTCGTTCGCTTATTTGATCCCCCTCTCGCCTATCCGACCCCTCTCCCTAACCCTCTCCCGGTGGGAGAGGGAGAATAAACCGCCGCGCTCGGGTATTTCTCTCTGGCTTCTTCCGGTAGGCTGGGATGTGGGATGAGGTCGCCCCGAGAGGGGCGACGAACCCCAACAACTTTGGTTTGATCGGCCATTTGTTGGGGTTCGCAAGCTCACCCCAACCTACATTTCTGGTCAATTTTGGGCACAGTGTCACCGTGCGGCGAACGTTCAGAACCCACAAAAAATAATCCTGTTAATCTTGAAAATCCTGTTAATCCTGTCCTATTAGCAGATTGCGACGCGCGTGCCGACAAAACCGGAACCTGTTTTGCTTTGGTTGTTTCCGGGATTCGGCGTATATACCCAGGGACAACAAAATTACAATACCACCCGGTTAATGACTCCATACCAAGCAAAATCAATGGGTTGGTTTTTAGGCAGTCTCTGAAACTTTATCCTTTGCGCCCTTTGTGCCTTTGCGGTTCAAACAGGAGAACATGATCGCTGACGACCGGCGACCGGAAGTTGGCGGCAACAGCATGAAGATAGGCATTGTCGCCAACGAACCCTCGGGCGATTGGTTGGGAGCCGCCGTCCTGCGCGGTCTGCAAGCCCGTGTGCCGAACGCCCGTTGCGTCGGCGTCGCCGGCCCCCGGATGCAGGCCGCCGGCTGTGACAGCCTGCTACCCATGGAACGGCTATCGGTCATGGGTCTTACGGAGGTCCTGCGGCATCTCGGCGAACTCCTGCGCATCCGCCGCGACCTGACCCGGTCCCTGCTCCAGTGGCGGCCCGACGTCTTCATCGGCGTGGACGCGCCCGACTTCAACCTGGGTCTCGAACGGCGCCTGCGCCGCGCCGGCATCCCCACGGTCCATCTGGTCAGCCCGACGGTCTGGGCCTGGCGGGCCGGGCGCGTCGACACCATCCGCCGTTCCGTGGACCTGCTGCTGAGCATCTTCCCCTTCGAAGAAGACCTCCTGCGCGAACAGGGAATACCCGTCCGTTACATCGGCCATCCGCTCGCGGACGAGATCCCGCCGGATTCCGATCCCGTAGCAGCGCGGGCCCGACTCGGCCTGCCGCCCCAGGGGCCGCTTCTGGCCCTGCTTCCGGGCAGCCGCGTAAGCGAGATCAAATTACTCGCAGAACCCTTCCTGCGCACCGCCCGCTGGTGTCTCGCACGGTGCCCCGAGCTCCGCTTCGCCGTCCCCCTGGTGACCCCGACCCTGCGCGAGCTTTTCACGGCAACCCTGCGGCAAGAGGCCCCGGAGCTGCCGATCACCTTGCTGGACGGCCAGGGTCGGGAGCTGATCGCCGCCGCCGACTGCGTACTCACCGCGTCGGGAACCGCGACCCTGGAGACCCTGCTGATCAAGCGCCCGATGGTCGTCGGCTATCGGATGAGCCCCCCTACCTACCACCTGCTACGGGGCCTCAAGCTGGTGAAGGTCCCCTACATCGCCATGGCCAATCTGCTGGTGGGCCGGGAGCTGGCGCCGGAATTCATTCAAGACCGCTGTCGGGCGGACCTGCTCGGCCCCGCCGTACTCGACCTCCTCGCAAATCGGGAGCGGGTGGACGAAATCCAGTCGGCCTATCGCGCGCTCCACGGCCAGCTACGGCGCGACGCCGGTCGTCAGGCCGCCGCCGCGATACTGGAGCTGACCGGCTTCACGGCTTCGGCTTGAGGGGGCAGCGGGTCTGGGTGCGGGTGGCGATGACGTGGGCGAGTTTTTGGGCGTAGGCGGTCATTTCTTCCTCGGTGCGCGGCTCGGTGGCGCACACGAGCAGTCCGGGATCG
>JAIZWN010000695.1 GCA_020443945.1 Candidatus Thiosymbion ectosymbiont of Robbea hypermnestra
GCGGTGACCCACCGACAAGTGTATGGATTTGCTGCATATGATTTTCGGGGGATTCGGTTAATTGAGAACGCCCCCTAAGGGATGTAAGGAGGTTAAAAGATGCAGATGCGGTTGTTCAAGGAGCTGAAGGTCGATTTCATGGGCCGGCGGCGGGAGGCGATGATCTTCTCCGCCACTCTGATCCTGATCTCTATCCTTGCCCTCGCCGTGCGTGGACTCGATTTCGGGCTCGACTTTACCGGCGGGACCCTGATCGAGGTGGGTTATGCCAATCCGGTGGAGCTTCCGGCCGTGCGCGCGGCCCTGGCCACCGGCGAGTTCCCGGATACCACGGTGCAACACTTCGGGACCTCGCGGGACGTCCTGATCCGCATCGCGCCCGAGCCGGGGAAGGCGGTGGGATCGGACCTCAGCGACCGGGTCTTCGGCGCCCTGAGCGCCACCGCCACGGGCCCCGTGGAGCTGCGCCGGGTAGAGTTTGTCGGCCCCCAGGTCGGCGACGAGCTCACCGAGGACGGCGGACTGGCTATGCTCTATGCCATCCTGGGCATCCTGGTCTATGTGGCCCTGCGTTTCGAATACCGGTTCGCCATGGGCTCCGTCATCGCCCTGGTGCACGATGTACTCATTACTCTCGGCCTGTTCGCCCTGTTCCAGATCCCCTTCGATCTGCCGGTCCTGGCGGCCGTGTTGGCGGTGATCGGCTACTCCCTGAACGATACCATTGTGGTCTTCGACCGGATTCGGGAGAACTTCCGCAAGATCCGCAAGGGCGATGCGGTCTCCATCATCAATACCTCCCTGAACCAGACCATCTCGCGCACCCTAGTGACCTCCCTGACCACTCTGCTGGTCCTGTCGGCTCTGTTCATCTTCGGCGGAGAGATCATCCACAGCTTCGCCCTGGCGCTGATCGTCGGCGTCATCATCGGCACCTACTCGTCTATCTATGTGGCGAGTACCTCCGTCATCCTCATGGGCGTGAGCAAGGCCGACCTGATGCCGGTGAAAAAGGAAGGCGCGGAAATGGATTCGACACCCTAGAGAGCGTTCTCAATAAGCTGAATCCCCTCCGAAAATCAGGTACAGCAACCCCATACGCTGGTCAGTGGGTCGCGCCGGCTCGTTTTTCTCACACCAAGCCACCAAGCCACGAAGAATTCTGCCGTGGTCCCGGACGGCTCTTGGCGTTGCCGGCGCCACCGCACCGTCATTCCGGGTGGGACCCCGGA
>JAIZWN010000696.1 GCA_020443945.1 Candidatus Thiosymbion ectosymbiont of Robbea hypermnestra
TCAGCGGTGGTGCCGTCACTTTGTTGTCTTTGGGTATATACACTGAATCCCGGAAACAACAAAGTTAGAACACCACCGGCAAGGGACACCGCTGTTATCTCTCGTTCCCACGCGCCGAGACTGTGAAAGTATTCCTGGATTCTCGGAACGCCAGGAACAGGGCAACACAATTTCCCTGATGTAGCCGAAAAACTTATCCCTTAATCCCACATGATGCGGAATCCGGTGTGAAACAGGGCGACCCTACCCCGCCACTCCCGGAAAAAATGAATACTTTCACAATCTCATGACGTGGGTTCAGGGCCTCTGCGCGGCCCGCGTGGCGGCGAGATTTTCCCGCACAGTCCGCGTGTGCGGATGCGCCGATCCCAGCCTGCGTTCGAAAACCACCAAAGCCTGCTCCAAATAGCCGATGGCTTTGCGGTATTTCCCCAGGGCCTTCCAGGCCAAACCCAGGCTGTTGCGGTCTCTTGCGACCGCGGGATGGTCTGCGCCGTAGGTCTTGAGATCACTCGCCAAGGCCTGCTCCAAATAGCCGATGGCCTTCCGGTACTCCCCGAGCGCCTGCCAGGCCGAGCCCAGGTTGTTGCGGATTACCGCTACATGGGGATGGTCCTCGCCGTAGGTCTCGAGGTCACTCGCCAGGGCCTGCTCGTAATAGCCAATGGCCTTGTGATACTCCCCGAGCGCCTGCCAGACCACGCCCAGGTTGTTGCGGCGGATTGCGACCTCGGGATGGTCTTCGCCATAGGTTTTGAGATCACTCGCCAGGGCCTGCTCGTAGTAGCCGATGGCCTTGTGGTATTCCCCCAGGGCGTACCAGGCCCCGCCCAGGTTGTTGCGGTAGATCGCTACCTGGGGATGGTCCTCGCCGTAGGTCGCCAGGTCACTCGCCAGGGCCTGCTCATAGTAGTCGATGGCCTTGTCGTACTCCCCGAGCGCCCGCCAGGCTTCGCCCAGGTTGTTGCGGTCCCTGGCGACTGCGGGATGGTCCTCGCCATGGGTCTTGAGAGCACTCGCCAGGGCCTGCTCGTAATAGTCCCTGGCGGCCTGGTAGTCGCCGAGGATCTGCGCCAACTCACCCGCGCCGGCAAGATACAGGCTATTCTCCGG
>JAIZWN010000697.1 GCA_020443945.1 Candidatus Thiosymbion ectosymbiont of Robbea hypermnestra
CTGACGGCGGCCATCACCAAGGTCATGGCGGCCAAGCACGGGGGAGAAATCAAGGCCTTCGACCAGATCGACAACGCCCCGGAAGAACGCGCGCGGGGCATCACCATCGCCACCGCCCACGTCGAATACGAGAGCGACGCGCGGCACTACGCCCACGTCGACTGCCCGGGCCATGCCGACTACGTCAAAAACATGATCACCGGCGCGGCGCAGATGGACGGTGCCGTTCTGGTCGTCTCCGCCGCCGACGGCCCCATGCCCCAGACCCGCGAGCACATCCTGCTGGCGCGCCAGGTCGGGGTTCCCTACATCGTCGTCTACCTCAACAAAGCCGACATGGTCGACGACGCCGAGCTGCTCGAGCTCGTCGAGCTCGAAGTGCGCGAGCTGCTGGACAGCTACGAATTTCCCGGCGACGACACCCCCATCATCACCGGCTCCGCCCTCCAGGCCCTCGAAGGCGACGACGGCGAACTGGGCGCCCAGTCCATCCACCAGCTCATCGAAGCCATGGACAGCTACATCCCCGAGCCGGAGCGCGACATCGACCAGCCCTACCTCATGCCCATCGAAGACGTCTTCTCCATCTCCGGGCGGGGCACCGTCGTCACCGGGCGGGTCGAGCGGGGCGTCATCAAAGTCGGCGAAGAAATCGAAATCGTCGGCATCAAGGAAACCGCCAAGACCACCTGCACCGGCGTCGAAATGTTCCGCAAGCTCCTCGACCAGGGGCAAGCCGGCGACAACGTCGGCGTCCTGTTGCGGGGCACCAAGCGCGACGAGGTCGAGCGCGGCCAGGTGCTGGCCAAGCCCGGGAGCATCACCCCGCACACCCACTTCGAGGGCGAAGTCTACGTTCTGAGCAAAGAAGAAGGCGGTCGGCACACCCCCTTCTTCAACGGCTATCGGCCCCAGTTCTACTTTCGCACCACCGATGTCACCGGGGCCTGCGAGCTGCCCGAAGGCATCGAGATGGTCATGCCCGGCGACAACGTCAAGATGACCGTCAAGCTCATCGCGCCCATTGCCATGGAAGAAGGGCTGCGCTTCGCGGTACGCGAGGG
>JAIZWN010000698.1 GCA_020443945.1 Candidatus Thiosymbion ectosymbiont of Robbea hypermnestra
GCGTTGTCGATCTGGTCGAAGGCCTTGATTTCTCCCCCGTGCTTGGCCGCCATGACCTTGGTGATGGCCGCCGTCAGTGTGGTCTTGCCATGATCGACGTGCCCGATGGTCCCCACGTTGACGTGCGGCTTGGTGCGTTCGAATTTTTCTTTGGACATCCCGCTCTTCCCCTTAATGGCTAAATCAATTACGCGAAAAAGCAGAGCGAAACAGCGCTTTTTCGAGTCGGCTGAATTTGAATGTTAGCTCGTTTGTCATCGAAAAAAAGCTCCTTTTCCACTGAAGTAGGTAGCAAAGTCGTTCTTTGCAACCCGTCCTTGTCGGCTGGAATCATGTTGTATCTCTATTTTTTTCGTTGATGGCGTTCCTGGTTTTCCGGGAAGCATCTGGGTTTTTGATACTATTCCGCAATGTGTCTTTGCCGGATTAACATAGATATCCCCAACTTTTACGTCATTTAACGATTTTACTTGCTTTTTTCCGTTCGCGATATCAGCAATTTTAACCGTAAATCCTTTCAAACATCGATAAGTGGGAACCCCTTTCTTAATTCCTGTTTGATGAGCTACCCAATGGGCACAACCCGTTCCCGTAATAGCCGCCCACTTGTCACCGCCAAGGTACCAAATAAAGCAGTCCCTAGGATCAACGTGTTTATCAACGATTTTGGCGGCTGTTGCTTGTCCTTGTTCACACTTTGCGCAGTAGTTCTTGCCATCGATTTCTCTGGTAGCATCTCTACCTGAGTGATACACACATTTCTTTGTCATAATTTTGAGTCCGACTCTAAACCAAGCATTAATTGAATTCAAGATTTTGGATCTGAGAAATTTTTTCCCGCACCAGAGATTTCACGTTTTCTGCAGCAACATCCCCATAAAAACGGTCTAAGTCAATTGGTAAAGGATATTGCGACAGGAAGTAAGCAGACAATATCTTTCGAAGAGTCCAAGCCCCTTTATTCATTTGGTAATCTGCATATCGCCTTTGCTGCAATTCTCTTGCCGGAAGGCTAACAATGTCCTCAAGTGCGCGTTCAAGCTCACGCAACTGGTCGTAAGTCTCAACTTGAAGCTCTGCGCTTTCGAGAAAAAGAATTACATTGTTATGTTTCTGTTGCCCTGGCGCATGACAGCCCATAATCAGGTACACCGTTAACATAACGGTGAAGATCCGCAGATGATTATGCAACAATTCCTGCATTGATACCCCGGATTGAGCTAACACTGACTACTGTTTTTTGGCGATGGCCTCGGCGATACCGGCCGGGACTTGATGATACTTGGCGAACTCCATGCTGTAGGTGGCCCGCCCCTGGGTAGCGGAGCGTAGGTCCGTTGCATAGCCGAACATTTCCGCCAGAGGCACCTCGGCGCGAATGATCTTTCCCGAGGGCGCGTCCTCCATGCCCTGCACCATGCCGCGACGGCTGTTGAGGTCGCCCATGACGTCGCCCATGTAATCCTCGGGCGTGACGACCTCTACCTTCATGATGGGTTCCAGCAGGATCGGCCTGGCCTTCGCGGCCCCTTCCTTGAAGCCGATGGAGCCCGCGATCTTGAAGGCCATCTCGCTCGAATCCACCTCATGGTAGGAGCCATCGTACAGGGTAACCTTGACGTCCACCACCGGGAAGCCCGCCAGGATGCCACTGGTCATGGCCTCCTCCACGCCCTTGCCCACCGCGGGGATATAGTCCTTGGGCACCACGCCGCCGACGACTTCGCTGACGAACTCGAAGCCCGCGCCCGGCTCCTGGGGCTCGATGCGCAGGTACACATGCCCGTACTGGCCGCGACCGCCGGACTGGCGGACGAATCGGCCCTCTTGCTCGACCTTGGCGCGGACGGTCTCGCGATAGCTGACCTGGGGCGCGCCGACGTTGGCCTCCACGCTGAACTCGCGCTTCATGCGGTCGACGATGATCTCCAGGTGCAGTTCGCCCATGCCGGAGATGATGGTCTGGCCCGACTCCTCGTCGGTACGCACCCGGAAGGAGGGGTCCTCCTGGGCGAGCTTGGACAAGGCGATCCCCATCTTCTCCTGGTCGCCCTTGGTCCTGGGCTCCACCGCCACCGAGATGACCGGCTCGGGAAACTCCATGCGCTCCAGCGTAACGACGGCGTTCTGGGCGCAGAGGGTATCGCCGGTAGTCACATCCTTGAGACCCACGGCGGCGGCGATATCGCCGGCGCGGACCTCCTTGATCTCTTCACGGTCGTTGGAGTGCATCTGCAGGATGCGGCCGAAGCGCTCGCGTTTCCCCTTGACCGGATTGAAAACACTGTCGCCGGACCCGAGGACGCCGGAATAGACCCGAAAGAAGGTCAGGGTCCCCACGAAGGGGTCCGTCGCGATCTTGAAGGCCAAGGCGGCGAAGGGCGCCTCGTCGGACGGCGGTCGCGCCTCCTCCGCCTCGGTGGCACCGACGGCGATCCCCTTGATCGGGGGCACATCGATGGGTGAGGGCAGATAATCGATCACCGCGTCCAACATGGCCTGCACGCCCTTATTCTTGAACGCCGAGCCGCACAGGATCGGAACGATCTC
Source organism: Candidatus Thiosymbion ectosymbiont of Robbea hypermnestra (assembly GCA_020443945.1). Taxonomy (GTDB): domain Bacteria; phylum Pseudomonadota; class Gammaproteobacteria; order Chromatiales; family Chromatiaceae; genus Thiosymbion; species Thiosymbion ectosymbiont_B. The sequence goes on from JAIZWN010000698.1 coordinate 2,551, forward strand.
ATTGTTCAGCGTCCGCGCGCGCAAACAGGCCTTGAGCTCCTCCTTGCCGATCTCCTCGCCTTCGAGGTACTTGCCCATGACCTCTTCGTTGGCCTCGGCGGCCGCCTCGATCATCAGCTCCCGCCACTCCTGGCACCGCGCCAGCATATTCTCGGGGACCGCCTGGGAATCGTACCGCATTCCCCGGGATGTCTCGTCCCAGATAACGGCCTTCATCTCCACCAGATCGACGACGCCCTTGAAACCCTCCTCCGCGCCGATAGGAAGCTGAACGGGTACCGCGTTGCCCCCCAGGCGCTTCCGGATCTGCCCCACCACGCGCAGAAAATCGGCGCCCATGCGATCCATCTTGTTCACGAACGCCAGGCGCGGCACGCCGTATCGGTCGGCCTGGCGCCAGACGGTCTCGGACTGGGGCTCGACCCCGCCGACGGCACAAAAAACAGCGCAGGCGCCGTCCAGAATCCGCAGGGAACGCTCTACCTCGATGGTGAAATCCACGTGGCCGGGGGTATCGATGATATTGATCCGGTGCTCCGGATACTGCATCGCCATCCCCTTCCAGAAGCAGGTAGTGGCCGCGGACGTAATAGTAATGCCGCGCTCCTGCTCCTGCTCCATCCAGTCCATGGTCGCCGCACCGTCGTGCACCTCCCCCAGCTTATGGGAGATCCCCGTGTAGAACAGAATCCGCTCGGTGGTCGTGGTCTTCCCCGCATCGATATGGGCCATGATGCCGAGATTGCGATACCGATCGATGGGTGTCGTGCGCGCCACGGGTTTATCCACCTGAAACGAAGTCCTTGAGAAAACCCGCCGTCCGGATTACCAACGATAGTGCGAGAAGGCCTTGTTGGCCTCCGCCATGCGATGGGTATCTTCCTTCTTCTTGAAGGCCGTGCCGCGGGAATCCGCCGCATCCATCAGCTCCCCGGCCAGACGCAGGGCCATGGACTTCTCCGAGCGCTTGCGCGCGGCATCGATCAGCCAGCGCATCGCCAGGGAATTACGCCGCGTCGGCCGCACCTCCACCGGCACCTGATAGGTAGCGCCACCGACCCGCCGCGACTTCACCTCCACCACCGGACGCACGTTCTCCATCGCCTGATCCAACAGTTCCAGCGGCTCCCCGCCCTTCTTCCCGGCCACCTGATCCAGCGCGCCATAAATGATGCGCTCGGCGACCGACTTCTTGCCGTCTTCCATGAGCATATTGATGAACTTGGCAAGCAGCTCACTGCCGAACTTGGGATCCGGCAGGACCTGACGGCGGGCGACTATGCGTCTTCTCGGCATGACTGGAAGGCTCCGACCACTCTGACTTCAACTGGGAATTATTTTTTTACCGCTTTTACCGCAAATGAATGCAAATGAACGCAAATCAGTCGAGATCGGTTCGCCGTCATCGACGATTCCTGGTCCATTTACAGTATTTGCGGCCATTTGCGTTCATTTGCGGCTAAATTTTCCGGGGGAATCCTGCCGGCTCAATGTTGTCGGCAGCTTCGAGAGCATCGTTCGCAAGGCATCCTTAAATCTTCGTCGAGCCCAAACTCAACTCTTCGGGCGCTTGGCGCCGTACTTGGAACGGCCCTGACGCCGGCTCTCCACCCCCGTGGTATCCAGGGTCCCCCGCACCGTGTGATAACGCACGCCCGGCAGATCCTTCACGCGCCCACCGCGGATCAGCACCACCGAGTGCTCCTGCAGGTTATGTCCCTCGCCGCCGATATAAGAGGTAACCTCATAACCATTGGTCAAACGCACACGCGCCACCTTGCGCAAGGCCGAATTCGGCTTCTTGGGCGTCGTGGTATAAACGCGCGTGCACACCCCCCGTTTCTGGGGGCAAGCCTCCAACGCCGGCACATTGCTCTTGGCAACCTTGCGCTTGCGCGGTTTGCGCACCAACTGGTTGATCGTCGCCATTCCTGACCATTCCTCACGGCGCCACAACGCCTGCCACGGAAAAAATCGAAGGCCAAAACCGCCTCTGCCGCCGAGCCTGATATCTAAGGCGACGGCATGGACCTTGCGCGGCCGACCTCGGAGGGACCCGGGCGCCGGGCACCCGGCAGAGAAACAAAACGAGCCAGCGAGAATGCCGGCTCGATCAAGCTGGAAAAGTATAGGGATATGGGACCATGGTGTCAACCGCAGGTCTTCTCCGACTGGGTTGGAAATGGCCCGAACCGGATATCAGCCGACGCGCGGTACCTTCCGTACAGGCATGGAATCCCAGAACGAGGGTCGGCTTGATCTTATACAAAGGAAAGGGCGTCGGGTGATGGGATTTGGGATTATGGTTTTAATCCTGTTTCCCTTCCACCCCTAGCGAGGCTTTGCCTCAGACCAACGAGTCGTGAGTCGCCGTGGACAAGAACCACGAATCAACACCAATTTTTAGCCGCAAATGAACGCAAAAAACGCAAATTCGGAATCGATTCGATTTGCGTTCATTGGCGTTGATTTGCGGCCAAAAGAA
>JAIZWN010000699.1 GCA_020443945.1 Candidatus Thiosymbion ectosymbiont of Robbea hypermnestra
TTGATTGTCACCACTTGGGAGGGTTCAAACCCCCAGCTTCAGCTGGCAGCTTCTAGCGTGCTGGTGTAGCGTTGGAGTGATGAGCGAATATCGACGCGGCTCGCATTCAGTATTTCGGTTGCCTATCCATGTGGTGTGGTGTACGAAATACCGGAAGGCGGTTCTGGGGGGCGTGTCGATCCCGCCGCAAGTGTCGGTAAGCAAGCTGGTACAGAAGCTGAAGGGGAAGAGTTCGTACAAGCTGCAGCGAGAATCTGGCGTATTGCGAAAGCAATACTGGGGACAGCGGATGTGGGCGCGTGGTTATTTTGCCTGCAGCACGGGGAACGTAACGGATGAGATGATTGCTGAGTATATTCGCAGTCATAGCGAAACCGAAGACCAGATTAGGGTTGTTGGTGCGGGCGACTTCGAGTCGCGCTAATCCGGCTTCAGACGGCTGGCTTGAAGCCGGCTTCAGCCGGAATGGCACTTACAGTGCTTCAAGATCAAGCCACCGGCTTCAACCGGTGGTCAAGTTGACTTTTGGCTCCTGACTGTCCAATGGTTGGGGTCCACCTCAACTACCCTCCCATTACCAGAGTTGTTCCCTTTGTAACATTCTTTAAAATCAGTATGTTACGAGGACCATTGGGCGTCTAACCCTTTGTTTTCTGGCCAACGACCACCGTGTTGGCCTCATATTCCAATATAACCGATTGATTTTTAAAGACTCCCATTGGGAACAACTCTACCATATATTCTGCCCGGATTCATAGAACAAACCTTTTAATAGCAAGCGCAGCCCCATCATTTTCTAACGTTTCGGTTACATAATCCGCGATATCTTTTACTACCTTATCACTATTACCCATTGCTATACTGCAACCTGCAAATTCAAACAATTCTTTATCATTGCAGTGATCCCCTATAGCCATAATCTCTGCATGATCGATGTGCCATTTATTGGAAAGAAACCTGATTGCATTAGCTTTTGAGGACTGCCTACTGATAAACTCACAGAGGTGAGGACCTGATGTGGTTATTCCTACATCAACGGAATATTTTGCACTAAACTCTGCATTCAGCTTCTCGACTCTTAACCTGTCAGCATCCATAATAAGAATCTTTGTCGGTGAGAAATTTTCAATATTATAAAACGATTTTACTTCATTGTAAGGTATCTTCTTTTGATGCACATACTCATCAAAAATAAATGATGTCCTTTCTACATACAACCTATCATTTAGATAGACATTGACTTGTACACCTCTTCTTCTCGAATCTTCGACGATCTGGTAAGCCACATCGCTATCTATTGTATGATGAAGCAAGACATTATCCGACTTATAAAAATTTTTGACAAGGGCTCCATGATACGTGATCAGAGGTGTACTCAATTGTAGCTCATGACCGATAGGAACGGTCGCACGATACATTCTGCCAGTTGCAATCAGTACAAGAACCCCTCTGTTACCCGCCTGCTTAACTGCATTCTTCGTCTGATAGGAAATACGCCGATTCCTCCCTATTATTGTCCCGTCGACATCAAGTGCAACCAGTTTTATTTCTCTATCTTGCATCTTAAGATCCTTGAATGACCCGCATCTTCACAAATGAAGCGAAGCGCAAATCGCCTTTTCGTTTCACGTCTTGAAAAATTGCAGGGAAGCAATTTTTCAAGGTCCCCATATATTAATCCCTCGACCTTACACGCGCACCGTCTACTATCTGGTCATTTGGATATAATATAACCTTATCACCCTTACTAAGATCCGATATTACCTCTGCATGATAGGTTGTGGTATGGCCGATTTCTACTGGAGTTAAATACGCCCTACCTTCCTTTACTACATAAGTTGTCCACTTATTTCTCTTTCGGAACAAGGCCCCCATCGGTACAAGCAACACGCTGGGATTTTCCCAAACAACAACATGGGCATCCAAGCCATAGCCGTGGCCAAGCTTTTCCCATGATTTATCCGACCCTTCGAAGTCAACGAGTACACGCACCCGTTGTTCCTCAATTCCAAGAGATGATACTTTGGTATATCCCAGAGGTTCAATACGATAGACACGTCCTTTGAGTATTGGCCCCCCCCATGCCTCAATCCTCACCTCGGCACCGATATTGACGCGTGCGGCATCATCCGACAGCATCTCCAGCTCAACCTCAATCGTACGAGGATCGCCCACACGCATTATCACTTGTCCTGGACTGACGATGGTTTCGCTCTCTCGTTCGACTTCCAAGATACGGCCATTTATCGGGCTCTTGATCTGGATAGTTGAGACTGTTGAGCTCTCCACCGAGGAGTTAGGATGAATCAATCCCGCTCTAGCTACCTCGAGGTTATGTTGCTCTTCACGAAATTTCATTTTTGCAACAGCAAGCTCGGCTTTTTTGGTCCTCAAGTTCTTCTTTGCCTCGTCCAGGGCATGCTGAGTATTCGCGCCAGTCTCCTTTAAGACCTTAATGCGCCGCAGTTCGGCATCGGCATATTCGACTTCGGCCTCACAGCGCTTAATGTCCTCCTTAGCAAGGTCACATGCCGCCTGCGCCGCCTGCGCCTTGGCCTTGGCCTCGGCTAGCGAACGCGCGGTCAGGAACTCAGGCGCAATCGGCTCCAATACTGCGAGCGTTTGCTCTTGCTTTATTATGTCACCTGCTTTGAATGATACTCTTAGTAGACGTCCCTGAATCGGCGCTGCAATCTCGTAGAGATCCTTGACACGTGTCTTACCCTCACTAGTCGCCATAACTTGTAGTGGCCCCATCCCAACTTTCGCGATTTCGACATCGACGACTGGTGGTCCAAACATAATGGCCATTACGCCGATTCCGACAACGACAAAAACAATAACCGATAAGGTTTGGCCCCGGAGAAGCCGCATTTCATTAATCCTGAGTCTTCAAAACCGCGATGAGATCGAGATGATAGATCTTTCTGGCTATAAAAATACCCGTCACGACCACCATCATTATTACTGTAAGAATTGCGGATCCGATAGATGAGTATTTGAGCGCAAGTGGAAGACGAAACATCTCGTTTGCCGTACCTTCTGTCAATAGATAGGCCAAACTATAGCCCATTGCACATCCCAATGGCAATGCAATGAATGAGAGAAGCAGCAGTTCTCCTAATAAGATATAAGACACGGCAAACCGACTGTATCCCAGCAGTCGCATCCCCGCGAACTCCCTGCTACGCTCGGCCAAAGCAATCAATGCACTGTTGTAGACGGCCCCGAAAACGATTATTCCGGCAATGATAATACTGACGCGAGTCAGGTGCGTAATTTGTTCCAGCGCCCGCCGCATCGCCGACTTTGAGTCGCCATGAGAAACAGTTCCTGTCACCGCAGGATTCTTCTTTACAGCCTCGTAAAAAGACATCAGATCACGGGGATCCAGTTTGATATGGATGCCACTGATAGCACGGCCCTCCATAAGAATGGTATTAAGTTTATCAAGATTCATGAAAACCATGAAAAAAGTCATGCCGATGTAGCTTTTTGACAACGCAACGACCGGTATATCGACAACCGGTCTACGATCTTCGAGAAAATGGAGCCTGACCATATCGCCGCAACGAACTCCAAGCCACTCAGCCATCGAGTCAGCAATAACCAAACCGTTTTTGGGTATGTTTATCGGGTTGAAGTCATGATCGAGGGGTCGGCTAAGATCATTATGTGATTCGCGTCCCAGTACGGTAACTCGACGGGAACGACCCTCGAATTCGATGCGAGCCGATATGGCCCGAAATGCCTCCATCGCCAACACACCGGAATAATGGCCCAACTCGTAGACGGCACTAAACGGTGGTGTCTCCCCGAAGGCAACAGTCATATCCTGTCGTTCGGCATGATAGAAATGGATATTACTCATCTGCTCGGTAGAGTTTAATGTGCCTAGAGGAGCAATCAATATGGCAGTAGCACCTGCAATTGCGAAAATTGTCATGCCCGATCGCAGGGGCCAACGGATGATATGGCGAATGATCATGCGAGTAGACTGGTCATGAATGATGCGGTTAATCCAAGATTCAAGATTTGTCCGTCGATAGACCGGAGGGGGAGGTGGACGTATTGCGATGGCTGGCTGGAGCAATACGGCCTTACGCAAGTTTCCGAAGCTTCCCATAAATGCAGCGACACCCTGAATCAGCGAAACCTCGACGAAGATAGATGGTCGCAAGAAGTAATCGAGAAATGGAAAATGAAAGCTCGTAGCGTAAGCGCCAGTCACGACACGCCCAACCTGCATACTGATTGCAAACCCAACCGTGATGCCACCTAAAAAAATCACTAAGACAAACTTTGCGTAATGTGACGCAATATTACCGTGGCTATAGCCTTGGGCCTTTAAGGCCCCAATTTGCTCACGCTCTGTTTCGATATGGCGTTTCATTAACATGTGCAGCAAGAAAGCGACTATGCCGACAAAGATAGGTGCTGCATACCGAGTCGACGTACGAAGCTGATTGATCTCCGAGGTGATGGTCGCATGCGACACTTGATCGCTGCGGTCATAGGATCCAGTTCCCCCATATGGGTCAAGAATGGCATCGAGCTCATTGATAATTTCGCTTTTTCGAGCACCCGGAACCAAAGCAACAGATATCCCATTGAATGCGCCCTCCATGTCATACGCAGATTCCATAGTACTCCTGTCCATCCACATGACCCCAAAGCGTCGTTTATCCGGGATCATGGCTCCGGGAACACCAAAGAACACAAACTCAGGGGATAAGGCGATACCCACAACCTCGAGTTTACGCTTCTCTCCCCTCAAGGTAGCGTAAAGTGTGTCACCTGGTAAAATATCGTTACCTTGGGCGAAAGGCTCAGCTACCAATACCTCGGAGCTCGACCCTACCTTGGGCATGCGTCCTTGGCGAATATGAAGCTGGTTCAATCCACCTTCTGTCGGTAACGAGGAGATCAGAGAATTCGCTGGTGTAGTCTGACCTGGTATCTCGATCAGACTTGTGTAGCTAATAGTGGTCGAAACCTCTTGAATATCGTCGATATGCTGGAGCGTTTCAACCAGACCATTCGGGGCACGCTGCACGCCGGAAAAGATATCAGCGAAGTGATATCGCTCGTAATACGCGACCTGAGTCTGTTGAATGGAATCGGCAGTCCCGATCAGGATGATGTAAGCGCCGGTCCCAACGGCAATCACTGTAATGATTGCCAGAATTTGGCTCCACATTCGCCCTAGGTCGCGCAGCAATTTTCGGTTGAGTGCCGTCATGGCTACCAACCCAATACTATTAAGTTAAGTTTTACCGGTTGATAAATAAAGAGAAAACTACGAATCACGCGAATCCCCGCACGGGCACCTTGAAAAATTCAAGGTCCCCTGGATTGATTCACACCGATTCGCGCGATTCGTAGTTTTCCCTTCCGGATTGGTTGTCGGGTTACGACGCGCTCAGATTTGCTCATACGCCTCGACACCGAGATACGCACCCAACCCGACCTACTACGATAAGCAGCAATAGCCAACTGGTAGTGGTTAAATTCAAAGTGGCATGGTTGTGCGGCTTAATGGTTTGATCCCCACTGCTTTTGCCATCCCTGGCGCCTGGATTCCGGCAATCCCTGCCGGAATGACGGGGTAGGGGTC
>JAIZWN010000700.1 GCA_020443945.1 Candidatus Thiosymbion ectosymbiont of Robbea hypermnestra
GGCGCCAGGGATGGCAAAAGCAGTGGGGATCGAATCGTTAAGCTGCACAACCATGTCACTTTGAATTTAACCACTATCCTCCGTGGCATAGCGAGCACCCCATTTCACCTTATTTTGTGTTCTCAACGCGGTGAGAAGCGGTCGGATGCGAGGCGCGTGAGCATAGGAATAACCAGCCCTCTTTCAAGCTCGCGCAACGACGCGGATGGCCGTTTCTCGTCGCGCCCGCAGGGAGCCCCCCAAACGCGCCAAGACAAGGTTACCTCGTCAGGCAATTCCCGCGTGCTGCTCCTTGGCGCGTTTGGGGACTTACAGAGGATGTAAAATAAGGTGAAACGGGGCACTAGGCTTCATACCTTAACATCAGCCTACGCGCCCTCAAACTTCAAAAATTTTCAAACGGTTAATTGCTTCATCGAAATTTTCTTGCGAACAGGAAATAAGAGTTCGGCTTCGTATACATCCACCGAATGATAGATCTTACCACCTGATTTGACATACTCCAAAGCGGTTGAAGCATTGATAGGTGTATTGGCGTTGGGCGACATATAAAACTCGAAACGGTGTTCACCTGTTTGCTCAATATCTATTAATGTATCGATTTCAGTGTCAGCCGCTTGTTCTACCCGAGTCTGCCATACTTGCCTGACTTCAAATCCTCGACGCTGCATTAAGTGCTCTAACACCCGGCGTCCCGGGCGTCCCAAATTTAAAATCAGTTTGCCATTTGCTTCGAGCCAATGAACAGATTGCTCAACAGCACTAGCAATCAATCCAAGCCCAAACTGATCTTCGATGTATCCTTGTTTGACGAAGTAATTACTCAATGCGTACAGGTATTCGTCGCTGGTATTTTCAGTAACCAAGGTTCCCATCACTCGTGGCTTTGGATTGAGAACTTGTGGAATACATCCGATAATCCTATCGAACCTTATGTCCCTGTTATCGAAGTGACTAAAAAGATTTGACTCATAAAAATCAACGCACTCTAATAAAGTTTTTCCATTTTCTAAGCAACCTTGAGCTACCGTCACTATTGAAAGCGTTAAGATACACATTCAGACGAGCACAAGTGATTGCCTTGGGATTGATATCCAGACCGACTATTTTTTAGGTGAATACCTTTTTACAAAGATCGTAAAACTTTCCCGCGACACGTTCACTGGTGAATTCCTTCATTGCCTCCAAACGTTTTTCAAAATCCTGCGGGCTTGGTTTTAAGGCTCGTAGCTCAGAGAGTCCATCAGCGATGGATTCTGCCGTGTATTCCGTGACGACGCCGCAGGTTTCCGGAAAAGCATCGAGCATCCGTTGCGTGGGACTTCCCGCACAGGTTACGGCGAATATCTTTCGATTCGTGAACAGGTAATGTACGGTCTTGGTCAAGGTCCAGATGGGTTGATCCACCTTGGGCTCCAGAGAAACCAAAACGCTGGCGGGCGCAATCGCATCATTTATATCAGGCAAAAAAGGATGTAAATCAACAAAACGCCCGGCCTGTTCGTGGATGAGATGCGGGTCGATTTGTTTTCTACGGGGATTGACGAAATTGAGCCTTGCTTGCGGATATTCTTCCCTATGAAGTTTCATTCCCTGGAAAAGAATTGGCAAGACGGATTCACGGTTACCTATGGCGCCAATGTGATAGTAATTTTCCTCATTATTTGCCTGATCGAGATAGGATTTCTTAGGACCGACATGAGGCAGAATATCGACAATCAAATCCCCATAATCGACAAATTTGCGTTGATATTTTACTGTTTCCTGATTCGTGAATGTAATCGCCGATGCCTGCTTCATGATGCAATCCAGACGCTTTAAAAATCGAGTCTGTAATTTTTCATTTGGCGGTGGAATGGGGTCACTAAGATGTATAATCAATGGGATCCGATAGTGCCTGGACAATTCATACGCCGGCTCCAAGCTCGAGAAAGGCCAGGCCCTTCCGTAGATTACGTCCGGAATATCATTTTCTTTAAACGCTATTTCAGAAGCCCTTTTACCCCACAAATAGAAACGGTGGTAAAAGTCTCCCTTGACCCAAGCCAACCCTCTCAAGAAAAAATCAGGCTCTCTTGGTGTATGCTTAATCACAACACACTTGAAGTTCGGATGCGTAAAGCCGAGTTTTGCCTTGCCCGAAGTAATCAGCGTGATACGTATACCGAAATCCAGTAGAGCTCTGATCAACAAGCCCGTGCAGATACCTTCTGGACTTTTGTCAAAGTTGACCGCTGTGATGGCAACGTGCATTTTCAGTCGTACCGGGCGAGTGCTGGATTTTGCTGCACTCAACCCAGCCTACATGACTCGGTCCACGAGCAGACCCCACGTCTACCTGCGGATCAGGGGAAGGCGGCCTGGCAGATGGAGAGCAGGGAGGCGGGGAAGATGCCCAGGGCCAGCATGGCCAGTCCGTTGAGGGAGAAGGCGACTCGGGCGCCGGTGCCGGCGGTGAGGGGCTCCCTGGTTACCGGCTGGTCGAAGTACATGAGCTTGATGATACGCAGGTAGTAGAAGGCGCCGATGATGGAGAAGAAGACGCCGACCAGGGCCAGCCACCAGAGGTCGACGCGCACGATGGCTTCGAGCACCAGCAGCTTGGCCATGAAGCCGACGGTGGGGGGCACGCCGGCCATGGAGAAGAGGATGAGGGCCATCATGGCCGCGTACCAGGAGTCGCGGTCGTTGAGTCCCTTGAGGTCTTCCAGGTTCTCGGCCTCGAAGCCCTCGCGGCTGATCAGCAGCAACAGGCCGAAGGCGCCCGCCGCCATCAGGGCGTAGACGATGGCGTAGAACATGGCGGCGGCATAGCCCTGTTGGCTCCCGGCCAGGAGGCCGAGGAAAATGAAGCCCACATGGGAGATGGTGGAGTAGGCCAACATGCGCTTGAGGTTGCTCTGGGCGATGGCGACCAGATTGCCCAGGCCCATGGAGAGGATGGCGAGGATGATGAGCATGCCCTGCCAGTCCGTATGCAGCCCGCCGAGGCCGTCCACCAGCAGCCGGATCGCCAGGGCAAAGGCGGCGATCTTGGGGGCGCTGCCCAGGAACAGGGCCACGGGGGTGGGGGCGCCCTGATAGACGTCCGGCACCCACATGTGGAAGGGTACGGCGCCGAACTTGAACCCGATGCCGATCACCAGGAAGACGAGCCCGAACACCAGAACCCGGTTCTGGGTCCCCTGTTCCGCTACGGCCCGGGCTATCTCCGCCAGCTCGATAGCGCCCCCGGTGGCCCCGTAGATCATGGATACGCCGTAGAGCAACATGCCCGAGCCGAGGGCCCCGAGCACAAAGTATTTCATGGCCGCCTCGGACCCTTTGGCGGAGTCCCGGTCGAAGGCGACTAGGGCATAGAGGCACAGCGCCAGCAGTTCCAATCCCAGATAGACGACCAGCAGGTTGTTGGCCGAGACCATGATGGACATGCCGAGCACCGCGAGCAGGCCCAGGACGTAGTATTCGCCTGCCTCCAGGTTGCGGTCGCGCAGATAGTCCCTGGCGTAGACGAAGGCGAACAGGGCCACGACGAAGATGAGGCTCTTGAGCGTATCGCTCATGGCGTCGCGCACATAGCTGCCGTCGAATACCACTTGGCGTTCGCCGCCCCCCACCAAGCCGGTAATCCCGATGGCGATCAGCAGTCCGACAAGGGTGATGACATGGTTGATGCCCTTTTGCTCCTCCTTCAGATACAGATCGACCACCAGCACGGTACAGGCCAGCACCAGGATGGTGATCTCGGGGAGGATGGGGATCAGGATTGCGTAATCGAAGGTGGAAGGCATGGGCGTATTCCGGTAACTTCTTCGAGGCCGAGGTCCGGGGTGGCGTACCGTTTTATGATGGTCAGGATACGAAATGCCTCGACGCCATCTCCCAGGACTTGCGCCGGGCTATCTCATTAGCCCTGATCTTGGGTCTGAGTTTGTCGTCAAGCGACTGCTTGAGCCGCAGTACGGACTCTTCGCTGTCGAGGATGTCCGCTTTGCGGCTGCCCTTGACGAGCTCGAGGGCCAAGACAGCGAGTTTGTTTTCAGTGGTTGTTTTCTTTGTCACATTCGATCTCCTTCAGGTTATTTGCGTAGAGCCTATACGCGCTATGCTCCGAGAGGTATATCGAGGATATACGACTTGCCAGCGATCCTGAAAGCGAGTCACGATCATTCAGGATCAGGACGTGAGGGTAATGAATACTCAAGAAAGCGAAGCGATCATGAAGGTTCGCGGTAGCGTCGATGACAATTTCCCCGAGCACCTTACCGTCCGGGTAAAGTGCTCGCGTAGAGAGCTCCGCCACCCAGATAAATTTCGGCATGGGGAGGGTAGAGTATAGCAGACCGAGGTCGTCGTTCGGCATCCGCGAGCGGCGGCGGTTCCGCTTCCAAGAGCGAGAAGAGATCAGAAACAGGCGTATTACCAAGTCGTCCGGTAGTAATCCAGGTGGTCGAAGTGTGGACAGCCCAATCTCCTCATTCGAAAGGATCGTTTCAACCATAGAGAACGCATCTTCGGCAGCGAGATAAATCTTCTCGTATAGAGGGACAATAAAGCCCTTGATATCTCCAAGAGTATAGCTCGCGTTGCTCCCGAACTTCTTCGGCACTAACCGGTAAGGGGGAAGGTTGTCGTCATTTACGATGAGTCCGTTGAAATACTCATAGCTCCACCTGATCCCTGGGGAGAGCTTGACGGAGAAGTCTGACGAGTGGCCGATGCCGGCAACAGCATGGGCTGACCCATCTAGCAGATCCAAGCTGACTATGACAGGAATCCCCGACTCGATATAGGTGTAGAGAAGCCTTTCAAAGTCCACTTGGCGCTTGAGATCCGGTTTATCGTAGAAGCGCGGATGAAAGCCATACCGAGTCAGGATCTCGGTGACCTGTTCCATCGTCAGTCCTTGAGAGGGAATGAGACGCCCCCTGGAGAAATCCGTCGTGAGTTGAGTAATTTCATAGGGATGAATCTCGGGGTATTCTGGATACCGCTGCGAGAAATGCCTGAGGCAAGACCAAAGAGCAGAATGGGCACACACGGTAACGTCCGTGTCTTGCCCCATGTATGGGAAGCCTTTGACCGTGAGCTCCGCGCCGAGCAGGTTGGCAACGAACTTCGTCACGATAACGAATCCGGGAGCAACATTCGCATGCCTGGGATCGATTACAGTCCGCCCGACAGAGACAATGCGGTTCGGCTTGATAACGGAGTAGCCGATAAAGGCGTTCGAGAATCTGGCTGGTTCAGACCAGTCATCAGCCGCGATAGCGTCGGAGAAGAAAAGAAGGCGAATTGCGCGATCCGGGTAACGGGCAAACTTCTTCGAGTAGAAGTGACTGTAGGTATCGCGATAGTCGGCGTCCATATAGTCATGTTCGATGTAGACAGAGCGAACGAACCCATCGAGGAGCTGCTTGAGACCGCCGAGATCCTGCGGCAGGAGGAAATCCCCGGTCAGTGCCTTTACGTCGTCCCAGTCGGACGCATCATCGATCCGGATGAGCTGGATCGGCTTGTTGCCGCGTATTACTGGCATCCCATGTGCTCCGTTCCTTAAGAAGAAGCCTCGCTAGCCACTCCTGGAATCCCGAACCGCATTCAATATATCCTCAGTGGTTGCCTTGGTCTTGACTCCCGGAATATCGAAAGGTGATTTGTTATTTGCTCTCCTTGCTTTCAGGCAAAATACGGCGCCATCTCTTTCATGTATTTCAACCTCTTCCGATTGGGCAAGTACGAGTATTTCCGAAAGATTCCGGCGCGCTTCCGAATAAGAAAATGTTTTCATTTCAATTCACCCCAAAACCTCGATACCGAGATCGAAGGCCACCTGTTCTGCAATTATCATGTAGGCAAGCACATCTTGCGGGGTGAGATCGAAACCACTGGCAAGCTCAGGGTGCTCTATCAGAATTGAGTTTATCAAGTCAGTGTGATGATATATTGCAGATCCTCTGTCAAGTTTAAACCACTTCCGAACATCTGAGATGTTCTGACCCATATACCAAGTTTGAAAAGCGATAAAACATACACCCACTATAACAACACCAACTTCTGCTAACCGAAGCACCCCATTGTACTTTTCCATTAACTCATTCAACTTATTTAACTTATTCATACTATCTACCTCACGGATTCAGGTATCCTACATATTTCGCCACTCAAGGGACGTAGGATGCGGTGAGTGCCAGGGCTGGCGCGAACCGCATCAATGAAAGAGAAAGCACCGCGTACCCACCAATAGGTTGGGCACAGATTACCCAATGATGCGGTTCGCGGTCTGTTGTGCGTCCCTGCACAACAGACGCTCACCACATCCTACGCCTAACCGATAGTCTTCTTCGTGCTTTTGTCCAATGGTACAGGATTCTTCTTCGTTTTAATCATTGTCACCGTGCAGCGGAAACTCAAAACAATACAGTAAAAAAATCCTGTTAATCCTGAAAATCTTGTTAATCCTGTACTATTAGTCGGTGGCATCGATTTTCAGGGGCTATCCACATCCACTCAGAAGGTGGCAACACCCCCCGCGGCGGCAAGGGTCGGCTCTGCGGCGGTGGGGAGCTTGGACACCGCCACCTGCTGGACCAGGTTTTGGATGGTGGCGTCCATGACCTCCACCAGGGGCGCCGGCCAGATGCCGAGTATAAGCACGGCGGCGGCTAGGCTGCCGAGCACGAAGAGCTCGCGACCATTGGCCTCCTTGAGCTCCGCGACCTGCTCGTTGGCGACCGGACCGAAGACAACGCGCTTGACCATCCACAGGGTGTAGGCCGCCCCCAGGATGAGGGTGGTCGCGGCCAGGAAGGCGTACCAGAAATCCGCCTGGAAGCTCGCCAGGATGACCATGAATTCGCCGACGAAGCCGGAGGTGCCGGGCAGGCCCGCATTGGCCATGGCGAAAAAGACCAGGAAGGCCCCGAACAGGGGCATGGTGTTCACCACGCCCCCGTAGGCGGAGATCTCGCGGGAGTGGACCCGGTCGTAGAGCACGCCCACGCATAGGAAGAGCGCCCCGGAGATGAAGCCGTGGGAGATCATCTGCACCATGCCGCCGGAGATGCCGAGCACCCCGCTGCTGGTGGCCGTGTCCTTGGCGAGGATGGTGAAGACGATGAATATACCTAAGGTCACAAAGCCCATGTGGGCGATGGACGAGTAGGCGATGAGCTTTTTCATGTCCTGCTGGACCAGGGCCACGAAGCCGATGTAGACGACCGCGATCAGGGACAGGGCGATGATCAGCCAGTCCAGCGTGGCGCTGGCGTCCGGGGCGATGGGCAGGCTGAAGCGCAGGAAACCATAGCCGCCGATCTTGAGCATGATGGCCGCCAGGATCACGGAGCCGCCCGTGGGGGCCTCCACATGGGCGTCCGGCAGCCAGGTGTGGACGGGCCACATGGGCACCTTGACGGCGAAGGCGAGCAGGAAGGCGATGAAGATCAGGATTTGCGGGATCATACCCAGCCGCAGGTCATGAAAGCTCGGGAGCTCTGGCTGGGAGGCGACGATCTCGAAGGTGCCCGCCTGGAAGTACATGTAGATCAGGGCGACCAGCATGAAGACCGAGCCGAAGAAGGTGAAGAGAAAGAACTTGATGGTGGCATAGACCCGGTTCGGACCGCCCCAGACCCCGATGACGATGAACATCGGGATCAACATGGCCTCCCAGAAGACATAGAAGAGGATGGCGTCCAGGGCACAGAAAACACCCACCATCAGGCCCTCCATCATCAGGAAGGCGGCCATATAGTGGGACGGCTTGTATTGGATCACCTCCCACCCGGCGATGATGACGAAGATGGTGATGAAGGTGGTCAGGATAATCAGCGGCATGGAGATGCCGTCCACCCCCAGGTAATAAGAGACCTGGAAGGTCTCGATCCAGGGGGTCCGCTCCACGAACTGCATCGCCGCCGTGCCCGCGTTGAAGCCGGTCCAGAGCCCGAGGCTGACCAGGAAGGTCACGACCGCAAAGGCCAAGGCCACCCACTTGGAGACGGCGGGCGCCTTGTCTCCACTGCCGAGCACGGCGATGCCGCCGATGATCGGCAGCCAGATTGTCAGCGAAAGGAGGGGGAATGATTGCATGGCAGGTCCTCTCCTTGAGAATCAGAAGACCACGAAGATCGCCTGCAGGACCACCAGGCCCAGGATCATGGCGATTGCGTAGCTGTAGAGGCGGCCGGTCTGGAGCCTGCGCGCGAGCTGGGCGAAACGACCGACGGTCTTGGCCGAGCCGTTCACGAGCACGCCGTCGATCACCGCGCGGTCGCCACCGGACCAGAAGGCCCGGCCGAGGCCCCGACTGCCGGCGGCGAAGAACGCCTGATAAAACTCGTCGAAGCCGTATTTGCGATCCAGCACCCGGTAGACCCAGGCGACCTTGCCCCGCAGTTTCTCCTCGATCCCCGGGTCCCTGGCAAACAGGAACCAGAACACCCAAGCCGCTACCGCGAAGCCGGCCAGGGCCAGCCAGAAGGGCGCCCCCATGAGGCCATGCAGCACAAAGGCCCACTGCCCATGGTAATGCTCACCCATGCGGGCGAGGACATCATGCTCCGGTGCTACCCGGATGACATCCCGGAACCAATCCCCGAACAGGATGGGCTCGATGGTAATCCAGCCGATGACCACCGAAGGGATCGCCAGCAACACCAGAGGCACCCAGACCACCGCCGGCGTCTCGTGCAGATGATGGCGAGTGTGCTCATCCATCCGCTCCTTGCCGTGGAAGACAATGAAGTACAGCCGGAAGCTGTACAGCGCGGTGATAAAGACGCCGATAGTCAACAGCACCGAGGCATAGCCCGATCCCGCCACCTGGGAGGCATTTACCGCCACGATAATGGCATCCTTGGAGAAAAAGCCCGAAAAGCCGGGAAACCCGATGAGCGCCAAGGTACCGATCAGAAAGGTGATCCAGGTATAGGGCATATACTTGCGGATACCGCCCATATTGCGGATATCCTGATCGTGGTGCATGGCGATAATGACCGAGCCCGCCGCCAGGAACAGCAGGGCCTTGAAAAAGGCATGGGTCATCAGATGGAAGATACCGGCGGCATAGGCGGAGGCCCCCAGGGCCGCCACCATATAGCCGAGCTGGGAGAGGGTCGAGTAGGCCACCACCCGCTTGATATCGTTCTGCGCCAGACCGATCAGGCCCATGAACAGGGCCGTGGTGGCGCCGATCACCAGCACGAAGGAAAGCGCCGTCTCCGAAAGCTCATACAGGGGCGACATGCGCGCCACCATGAAGATACCGGCGGTGACCATGGTCGCGGCGTGGATCAGGGCCGAAATCGGGGTCGGGCCCTCCATGGAATCGGGCAGCCATACATGCAGGGGGACCTGAGCGGACTTACCCATGGCGCCGATAAAGAGCAGCACGCAGATGGTCGTCATCAGATTCCAGGAGCCATCGCCCAAGACCTGAAGCTCGGTATCCGCCAGCGCCGGGGCCTTGCCGAATACCGTCAGATAATCCAGGGACTGAAAGTACATAGCCACCGCGGCAATCCCCAGGATAAACCCGAAATCCCCCACCCGGTTGACCAGAAAGGCCTTGAGATTGGCGAAGATGGCGGACTCGCGCACCGACCAGAAGCCGATCAGCAGATAAGAGACCAGGCCCACCGCCTCCCAGCCGAAAAAGAGCTGGAGGAAATTATTGGACATCACCAGCATCAGCATCGAAAAGGTAAACAGCGAAATATAGCTGAAAAAACGCTGATAGCCGTTACGTCCGGCCAGGGACTCCTTCGGCCAGTTGTGCTCGTCGTCGGCCATATAGCCGATGGTGTAGACATGCACCATCAGGGAGACAAAAGACACCACGGCCATCATCAGCGCCGTGAGCCTGTCCACCAGAAAGCCGATCTCGAACTGGATGCCGTCCGTCGCCATCCAGGTATAGACCGCCCCGTTGAATACCGGCTGATCGTCGAAGACAAACAGCTTCACCACATAGAGCGACAGCACAGTGGAAATGCCGACCCCGAGGATGGTCACCCAGTGCGCCCCGGCGCGACCGATCCGGCCCCCGAAAAAGCCGGCGATAATCGCCCCCACCAGAGGCGCGAGCGCAATAGTCAGATAGATGTTTGCCATGGTCTGTGGCCTTTACCCGGTCGTGGTTTCGTCTGAGCGTTCGTCGCAATGTTCCAATAGGACAGGATTAACAGGGATAAGCATCATCATCCGTATATTCGTCTTGCTCAAGAATCTTGATCTCATTCGAAGAGAAATGCTCAAGCAGCCAAGTAAATTTATCACTGACGGCGTCATCGATCTTCAGCGTAAAGGTCTTCATCTTAATATTTCTACTGGTTCCCACGCTCCAGCGTCGATCAGCAGCCAATCAGACTACGGCCAACGCTATTGGTAAGGTTACATACAGTTCGCCGTAACGTCCCGTCAGGGCATGTCCTCGCCATGTTTCCACAATTCATACTCGCTGATATCAATCTCGGAATTCCAGGAAACGGCGTAACCACCTGGCTCAACGGATACATTTTTGAAGAACGCCGGGTTTTTGAGAGGAAAAAACCTCTCGCGCTTTGTCAACCGAGTAATATCGTATCTTTTCCGTTCTCCGTTTGAGAACAGAACAACAAGGAAATGCCTTTCCTTTGGCGTTGCACTTTGGATTCTTGGAATATCCATGGTTATTGAAGCGGCGGTAGTTTCTTAAATTCTTGAGTCTTCCACATTTCGACAAGTTCGGACTGGTACAGAGAGGCCCACTCGACTACAAGTTTTCTGGCTCTCGCAGGAAGGTCGCCCTCGATCATCTCCGACGTTTCAATGTTGAAGATCGCGTTGTGCTCTCCGTAAACCGCATGAAAATGCGGCGGGGGATGATCACCAAAGAAGAACTTTACGATGATTCCGTAGAATCGAGTAACTTCGGGCATTTACCTCTACTCTTCCATGTTCTAACGCCTTTTACCAGCTCTCACGTTCTAGCATCGGTGGTGCCTTAGATTTGTGGTTTCCGGGATTTGGCGTAGAGACCTCCCCTCACCATCATTGTTATCCGCAGATTACGCCGATTTTCACGGATTACCGCATTTTTCGGGACCTATATACGTAGCTAGCCACAGTGAGTGGTAACCGTTCAGCCCCCTCTTTAGTTTTGCCGTCCCTGGCACCT
>JAIZWN010000701.1 GCA_020443945.1 Candidatus Thiosymbion ectosymbiont of Robbea hypermnestra
GAGTCCTCTGCATTGTGGTTGCGCCCTTCGCAGCTCTTAACTTAGCAACCTGTCCAATTTTTGGGGTCCACTTCAATGGATGCAATGCCTAACAACGCCATCAAAAATTAAAAGGATACCCACTTTGTTTGATAGCCTCCCCGTCTCACCCTAAACTTCTTCGCCGACACCGAATCCACAGAGCAGGAAATCGACCATGACCGCTTCCTGCTCCGCTCTTGTCTCTCTTGAGGATACCCCTTGGTATCATTGCGTATTGCCGCTGTGGGATACCTCAGGGTCAGGTCTTGATCCGTGACTCTTGATCGAGATCGCGATACCGCAATTATCGAAGCCTTTGCCGGCGGAGGCTACAATATGCGGGAAATCGGCGATCCTGTGGGAGTGCACTACGCAAGGATCAGTAGAATGATCAGTGTGATGGAGAAGGCACGGGTCAAGACCTGACCCTATTTCCTTGTTGCTTGACTTAGACTACCTAAGCCGGGAAGTAATGCGGTTTTTTTGTGCCCGAAATCCGGCCTTATGGCCGGGAGGCTTGGGAAATACAATACCCGCAAGGGAAATACCCAAGGCAGTACCTGTTGCTGTTTCTAGCCTCCTGGCCACCCATTATTTATATGGTGGGTTTTCAACCTAGAAATTGAAAGCAGGAGAAACCATGGAAATACGCCACCTGAAAGTCCGTAAAGGATTCCGGGATTATTACCTGAAAGACCAGTCCTATTCAGGCTATCCCACAACCCCCATTATTTTGCTGAAAGGCACTTGGCTTGAAAAAGCGGGTTTTGCGATTGATGCGCTGCTATCGGTGTATGTGCAACAAAATTGCTTGATACTGACGCCACAAGACCCAGCGTAAAAACCAAAAGCCCCAGCGATTGACTGGGGTTTTTTATGTGGGGAAAGGGGTTAGGTCTTGATCTGCGCCTTTAAGGGTCACGGATCAAGACCTGACCCCTTTCCCCCAGATACCAGGTTGAAATCGTTAATGCGAACGATTATCATTGCTTTCATGGTCTCGCCGGACATCGAGTCGGATTCGAGGAAGGTGCCACAACCGGTAGTGTTGTAGTTTTGTGATCTGTGATGCTTGAATCCGCAGATTACGCAGATTCTCGCCGATGGAAAAACGCAGTAATCCGTGAAAATCGGCGTAATCTGCGGACAAGAAAAAATGGGGTCAGGTCTTGATCTGTGCCTTTAACGGAACATCTGAAGTGGTTGGCGGACCACCCCGACGCGGAGGCCCTTCCCATGTTGCGCGAAACCTGTCGGTGTCTGGCGATGCAGTGGCAATCGCGTTTGGGGATTGTGGTGACTTTGCATTAAACCACTACCCCCGTGAGACAACGTCGCTCGAACCTGCACTGAGAGTGAGAGGAAGACTGAGATATGAAACCGAACGATTTCCGCCTTTTGGCGGCGCTCGTCCTGATCGCCGCCCTGCCGGCACAAGCGGTGGACCTGAGCGAACGGACATCGGTCGGCGGTATGCTGGCGGCCGCCGGGCAGTGTCAAAGCGTTTCCGCCCGCCTGCTCGACGAGGCAACCTGGAAGACGTTCGACGACGAATGCCGCGGCGGTATGCCCATCCAGTTCGAGATCAGCCACCGCCCTAACGATGCCAATAAGTTCTTCGTTAAGCTCGGGTTTGCGACCTCGACAGGTCTCGGCAGCAAGTCGCCCTGGAAGCTCACGCCTTGGGCGGCGGATCTGGAGGATGACGTAGAAAACATCAACGGGCGCAATCGCGACTACCTCCTTACCGCCTGGTACAAATACACCCACGCCTTTTCGGATCGGAGCACCTTGGGCGCGACGATCGGCATTATCGATGCCACCGACTATATCGACGGCAACGAGTACGCCAACGACGAGTTCACTCAGTTCATGAACGAGGTGTTCGTGAACGCGAACAGCTACAACCTCGGCTCTTACGATGCCGGGGCCGTGCTGGCATGGGAGCATGGGAACTGGACGCTCACCGGCCTGGGGATGAACATCGGCAAGAACGATCAGGATAACAACTATAACTTCTGGGGGGTCGAGGTCGGCTACCATCCCGAGACCGCGCTGGGCGCCGGCAACTATCGCCTGACCGTGACGGGGACCGCCCCCGAGTTTCCCGATCCGGCCAACGCAAAGAAGGAGCGTCTCCTCAGTTATGGCCTCTCGTTCGATCAGGCGTTCGGCGAAGTCCTGGGTGGTTTCCTGCGCGTTTCCCTGCAGGAAGAGGACGCCGCCGTGGATTACAAGGCCCTCTATTCAGCTGGTCTCAACTTGGACGGTGGCGGTTGGAACCGGGACGGGGACAACATCGGTATCGGCTATGCCTACCTCGACGGCGGCAATCAGAGCGTCGAAAGCTCCCAGGTCATCGAGGCTTACTACCGCGCGGTTCTCAACGAACACCTGGCCCTCACCACCGATGTGCAATACATGAGAGACGACATCACCGAACGGGACGCTCGCCAGAACAATCCGGAGGGCTGGATCGTCGGCATGCGTCTGACCGCGAAGTTCTGATCGCGTCTTCCCGCCGACACGCCATAGAAGCCCTATGATTCTGTCCCAACTCACCGCCTACCTCGCCGAGCGGAAACGGGCGACCCCGCGCGACATCTCCCATCGCCTGGGGTCGGACCCACAGGCCCTGCGTATGATGCTCGGGATGCTGGAGCGTAAGGGCCGGGTCCGCAAACTGCCCGGACCGGGGGGAATCGCCTGCACCGGTGGGTGTGACAAATGCGACCCCTCGGCAATCAAGGTGTACGAATGGTCAGGCGACGCCTAGTTCACTGATGCGGTTCGTTTCACTCACCGCATCCTACGCGGGTTACCTGCAATCTAAAGGGAAACGAGGTACTAGGGAACGTTGGCATTCGGAAGGTCCGCGCAACGGACCCTACATCGACCCGTTGACTCATTGCAGGGTCCGCTGTGCGGACCGCTTGGGCAAGGCGCCGCCTCCAACCAAGATGGCTGCGTAGGTGGACCAAGCCGCAGGGACGCGGCGTGCCCGGGATTGTCGGCTCTTCGGTCTGCGTCTGACCAGGGGCTTTTGTCGGGAAAAGGTAAAGGGTATATCCTTGGAAGACCTTATCTCAACCGCCACAGCAGATAGGGTGAGTGATGCTGCGAGGGGGTCAGGGGTGCAGAACGAACAACTCAGGAAGGCCGGGCTCAAGGTCACTTTACCCCGCGTAAAGGTCCTGGCCCTGCTGGAACGGAGCGATAAACGCCATGTCACCGCCGAGGATGTGTATAGGATGCTGCTGGAGAACGGCGAGGAGATCGGGTTGGCCACGGTTTATCGTGTGCTGACGCAGTTCGAATCGGCGGGACTGGTTTGCAGAAACAATTTCGAGGGCGGCCAGTCCATATTCGAGCTCGACTGCGGCAAACACCATGACCACCTGGTCTGCGTCAAGTGCGGGAAGATCGTGGAGTTCATCGACGAGGTCATCGAAAAGCGCCAAACTGCCGTCGCAAAGCGGCATGGATTCACTATCCAGGATCATTCCCTGGTCATCTATGGGGTCTGCGATAACCCCGGGTGCCGGGAGTAATCGCGAGCCGGCTTTACGGAGCCGGATGGTTGGTCAGTAAGTCGGACCAACCCCTGACCGAGATAAAAGGCAATGGCTGAAGAAGACTGGCAGGTTTTCCAATTCCCCGAACTCTTGGGGGCGATCGATCACGGGGTGGTCGATTTTCGCGAGTTTCTGCGGACCCCCTCGATGAGCTGCGCGATCTATCATCTGCCCGCCGGTTCCAGGGATATGCAGACTCCCCACGACGAAGATGAGCTCTATTTCGTGGTTGCCGGTCGGGGACGCTTGCGGGTGGGTGACGCAGAGCATCCCGTCGTCAAAGATACCCTGATATACGTCCGGGCCTCTTGTGATCACGCCTTCTTCGACATCGAGGAGGACCTTACCGTCCTGGCGTTCTTCGGAACGGCGGTCAGGATGCGTTGACACGCAGCCCACACTGCTTCTGAAGCATTTCTCTGAATTGCGCGTAAAATCAACGTGGAAACCGCGTTTTCACTTCGCTTCATTTGCGGATAAAAAAAACCGGCCGGACATTCCCTGGGAATGTCGACGACATCCGGATTGGATGGCATGGCATTTCAGCCCGTGGCGGGGCCGATGGGCAGCAGTTCCGGGGCGTGGGTGAGTATGGTCAGGCGGGCGTCCGGCCCCTGTCGCCGCAGGGCCTCTTCCACCGCCCAGGCGAGGGTCGGCGCGTGGGTGTGGCCGAGTTTTGCCTTCTCCTCCGGCGTGATGCCGGGGGAGTAGTTGATGATGGAGGCCTTCTCCCGGACCATGGCCCAGGCGATGGCCAACGCGCAGGCGACCCCGTTGGTGAGGCGTCCTTCCCGGTAGGCGGCCTTGATGTCCTGGGACGACCAGGCGGTGAAGTCCAGGAGCTCGGTATGCACCGGGCTGACCCCTTCCGGTGCCGGCGTGCAGACGATGATGGCGCCCCCCGGCTTGACCATGCGTTGCGCCGGATACAGGGATTTGTGGGACTGCCAGAAGTCCAGGTCGCAGGGGTAGGAGTTGGCCAGCACGATGTCCGGGACCTCCTGGTAGGCGACCCCATAGAGCGCCCGCGCCAGCTCGACCCCCGCCCGGAAGGTGGAGCGCATCGATCCGAAGAAGATACCCACCACGCCGCCCGCGTCGTTCATCACCACATTGAAGATGGTCCGCAGGCCGACCCGGTCGGCCATATCGTCCATGTCCCGGCGCACCGGGTTGTCCTCGATGCCGAGATAGGAGTCGCCGCCGCCCTCGCAGGAGAGGAGATGGGTCTGTGCGGTGGTGCGGTCCCCGCACACCCCCGGCTGGATGATCTTGGACGAGCCGGAAAAGCCCGGAATATGGTGGGGCACGATGGCGCCCAAGCCGATGATCACATCCGCCTCCACCACCGCTCGGTTGACCAGGAGCGGCGTGCCCTGGGACGAGGCGCCGAGAGCCACCAGGGCCTGGGGGTCCCGCCATTCGTGATTGAAGACCCGGATCTGTTCGCAGACGGCGGCGCCCGCCTTGGCCCGTAGCTCCTCCTCCGTCATATACCGATGGGTGCCCAGGGCCATGATGCAGGCGATCCGGTCATCGGGCACCCCGGCCGCGCGCAGGCGCCGCAGCAGGGCCGGCAGCATGCGATCCACGGGGGTGAGGCGGGTGGTGTCGTCGCTGACGATCAGGACCCGATCGCCGGGCTTCACCCAATCCTCCAGCGGGGGCTGGTCGATGGGTGCGTCCAAAGCGGCCTCGATGGCCACATCCAGGTCCGGCACCGCCCGACTCGGCCGCGGGCTCAGGACCTCGGCCAGGTTCCGGTCCGGGACCTCCAGCGCATAGGGTTCGCCCCCGAAGGGGATCGTCAGAATCGCCATTTGTGTGATATTCATTTTTCTCACACCAAGCCACAAAGACACGAAGAATTACTCTATATTGCCGTTGATAATCCGCGAGATACCATCTTTCATCAGTGCTTCACCAAAGTTCAATAAGTACCCGAGCTTCATTCCAGTTAGACGCAAGTAAGTAAGCACCTGCTTCTTGTGAGTCCTCGTAGTTTGTTCGACTGATTTCAGCTCTAAGAGTACCTTGTTTTCCGCAATGAGATCGGCACGGAACCCTTCATTGAAACAAATTCCATGAAATTCGATGGCAATGGGAACCTGACGCTCGACACGCAAACCACGTTCCTGAAGCTGATGGGCCAAAATCACTTCATAGACGGTCTCAAGCAGTCCGGAGCCGAGCTCCATGTGCATTTGTATTGCACAGTCAACGACGATCTTACCGATGTCATTCTCGTTCATATTCATATCCCTTTGTGACTTAGTGTCTTTGGTGCGCCAGGCAAAGCCTGGTCAGTCTAGCAACCTGAAAGGAGGTTGCCATGTAAATTGCTGATGAGA
>JAIZWN010000702.1 GCA_020443945.1 Candidatus Thiosymbion ectosymbiont of Robbea hypermnestra
AATGAAACTGATTCGATGCCGCGTTGCGGACATCCCATGTGAGAGGTTTGGCTGACCCCAGGGGTGCCCATCCGGAAACGATGAACCCGTTCCTTCCCACCAAGTCACGCGAACCGTCCGGGCTGGCTGAGTGATAAACGGAATTTATCGCCATCGCCTGAAGGTTTTGTGTGGATAGAGACCGGGGTCTACTACAAAAATTATTGATTTGCACGGGCTATGAGAGGATGGGTAGAGGCGCTGGCGCGGATAATGGTTTCTGGCACAGTTCTTCTCGCGCCGAAACCCATCACCAAACTTCCTGATGAATCGTGCTTTCCGCCAATAGTACAAGATTAACAGGATTGTCAGGATGAACAGGATTCTTGATTTTGTTGCTTTGAACCTCCGTCGCACGGTGACACTGAGAGGCTGCCTAAAAACTCAAGCCATGCCGCGCAGTCCAGGTGAAAAATGTAGGTTAGGGTGAGCTTGCGAACCCCAACAAATGGCCGCTCAAACCAAAGCCGTTGGGGTTCGTCGCCCCGGTCGGATCGACTTCACCCCAACCTACCCGAGCGGCAAGGCTTGCCAAAGCCCAAAGCCCCTCTCCCCTGGCGGGAGAGGGGTGGCAGGGAGAGGGGGAATCAATGGCTTCACTTCGATCCGGTTAAGGACTCCATACCAAGCAAAATCAATGGGTTGGTTTTTAGACAGCCTCT
>JAIZWN010000703.1 GCA_020443945.1 Candidatus Thiosymbion ectosymbiont of Robbea hypermnestra
AATGAAACTGATTCGATGCCGCGTTGCGGACATCCCATGTGAGAGGTTTGGCTGACCCCAGGGGTGCCCATCCGGAAGCGATGAACCCGTTCCTTCCCACCAAGTCACGCGAACCGTCCGGGCTGGCTGAGTGATAAACGGAATTTATCGCCATTGCCGGAAGGTTTTGTGTGGATAGAGACCGGGGTCTACTACAAAAATTATTGATTTGCACGGGCTATGAGAGGATGGGCAAAGCAGAGCGTGCCTGTTCTCTGGTCCGAGATTCCGGAGCGTGCCCCTCAAATCCGGATCAGCGCAGGCGCGCGAGGGCGTTTTTGTTGAAGTCGCCGCTGCTCAGGCCGGTGCCGAAGCGGTAGTTGGACCATTTCAGCGTGGTGGTTTTCCCGGTCTGGTGGTTGCGCATGAACATCTCGTCGGCGCGCCAGTAGTTGCCGTAGGCCCGGTAGTCGGTCCAGGTCAGGGTCTTGAGGTGGGCGTCTTTGCGATCATAGAACTCCAGCTTGACGGGGCGGTATTCCAGGGTATCGATCCAGAGGGTTTGTTTCGAGTAGCCGGAGTATTTGTAGGCCGGGATGCGTTCGATGACGTGGCATTGCCAACCCTGGCCGCAGGCCTCTCGGCGCAGGTAGCGGTAGCGGTATTTTTCGACCTCCTGGGAGGCCAGGTCCTCGAACGCGAATTCGCTGCCCATGAAGGGACCGGATTTGTTGCGGGAGGCGATGCGTTTGACGCGCTTGAGGGCCGGTAGATAAAGCCACTGGTCGTCCGGCCTCAGGCCATGGGAGAAGGTCAGCATGGCGGTGCCCTTGACGTCGGCCGGCTCATCGAACAGGGAGAGGCTTTTGTCGCCGTCATCTTGCACTTCCAGCATCTTGCTGCGGATCCTGCGTACACTCTCGCGGCCCGCACGGTTGCGCAGAATCATGGTCATATCGGCGGTCTGATCCCGCCAGCCGTTGTCCCGCCGGTCGGCCGCCTGGGCGATCCGCAGGCCCTTTTCCGCCGGGGTCTCGGCCAGCAGTGGGGGGCTGAAAACCAGCAGGATCAGGATTGGAACCAAGCGTCTATTCATCGTTTTCTCCTGAAGCGAGCGCGGGGCGAGGATACCCCGCTGTATGTAGGGGCCGTTGACGTCTTTGTCCGCGGATTACGCAGAAATCCTGGCGCTCGTTGCGCCTGTGCGGTTCAAACTGTTCTGCCGCTGCCGCTGCCGCTGCCGCTGCCGGATACCGGCGTCGGTGTTGGGGTAAGGGGATTGCCAGGCTTGGGCTCTCCCCGTTGCAGCCAGGCGTCCAGGCGCATCAGCAGCGGGGGCAGGAACAGGAAGTCGCACACCAGGGCGAAGGCGATCACGATGGAGACCAGAAGCCCCATGGCGCTGTTGATCTCGAACGAGGAGGTCGCCAGTGCCAGGAAGCCGCCGATCAGGGCGACGGAGGTCACCAGGAGGGCGACCCCCACCGTCTCGAAGGCGTAGTGCACCGCCTGGGCGGCGTCGAGCCCTTGCTCGCGGCGCGCGCGCAGGTATTTGCTGAGGAAATGCACCGTGTCGTCCACCACGATGCCCAGCGTCATGGCCGTGACCACGGAGACGCCCAGGCCGATTTCGCCGTCGATCAGGGCCCAGGCGCCGAAGGCCATGCCCGCCGGCGCCAGGTTCGGGATCAGGCTCACCAGCCCGTAGCGCCGGGATTTCAGCGCCACCATCAGGAACAGCGAGATCAGGATCAGGGCGATCACCGTACCGCCCAGCATGGCGTGGATATTGCGCATCCCGATATGGGAGAACATGATCGTCGGGCTGGCGCCGTAGGTGAAAATCTCCGGCGTATTGCGCCGCATCCAGTCGTAGACCCGTTGCTCGAAGGCGAGTACCTCCTTGGTCGAGAGGGTATGCAGGGTCGCCGCCAGGCGCGTCGCCCGCTTGTCGATATCGATCTGGTTGTTGAGGTCCAGGCCATAGGGCAGGGACATCTCGTACAGCAACAGATACTGGGCGGCGAGATCCCGCTGCTCGGGCAGGCGGTACCAATCATCCGCGTCGCCATGCAGATTGCGGTTCAGGCGCTTGAAGATATCCGTGATCGTATTGACATGCACCACCTCCGGCTGGGTGCGCAGCCAGTTGGCCAGGGCCTCGATCTGTCGCTGGCGCGCCGGTGAGGCGACGCCGCCTTTCTCCCCCGTGTCCAGCGAATAGTGGATGAAATAAACGCCGGTCAGGTTCTCGACGATGAAATCGGTATCCGTACGGAAACGGATGCGCTCGTCGAAATAGTGCACAAAGACATCGTTGATCTGGTTCATGGGCACCAGCGCCACCAGGGCCAGAATGGTCGCGCCCATCCCGACCAGCAAGCGGCGGCGGTTGCGGATCACCAGGTCGGCCAGCCGCGGCATCCAGGGGTTGGACCGCCGCCGCTCGCGCACCAGAGACGGCAACAGGGTCGCCAGGGCCGGCAGCAGGGTGACCGAGAGCACGAAGGCGATCAGGACGCCGAGGGCGGAAATATTGCCCAGATGCCGGAACGGCGGCGCCTCGGAGAAATTCAGCGTCAGAAACCCGATGGCCGTGGTCACCGAGGTCAGAAAGACCGGGGTCAGATTGATGCGCAGGCTCTCCGCCATGGCCTGCCGCTTCTCGTGGCCCCGGCGCAGGCCCTGCATCCAGTTGGTGAGGACATGGACGCAGTCGGCCACCGCCAGGGTCATGATAATGGCCGGCGCGGACATCAGGGGCCCCGTCAGGGGCACGCCCAGCCAGCCGGCGATCCCCATCGCGGCGATCACCGAGAGCAGAATCACCAGCACCGTGGCCAAGGTGCCCACCAGGCCCCGCAATTGCAGCAGGACGGCGACCACGATGATCAGCAGCGCCAGCGGCAAAAGATGCGTCATGTCGAGCTGGGAGGCCTCGGCGAAGGCGCTGTTCATCATCACCACGCCGCTCAGATAGACCTGGATCTCCGGATAGGTCCGCTCCACGGAGGCGGCAATCTCCCGCGCCTTCGCGACCACCTCCGGCACCTCCAGGGCTTGGTTCCTCCCCGGTAGCTCCACCGTGACATCGACCGCGGTGACATGCCCTTGGGGCGAAACCAAACGCCGCACCAACAGGGGCTCGGCCAGGGCAATGGCCCGCACCCGGCCGATCCGGTCCGCGGTCATGGTCGCCGGGTCCTCGATCAGATCGACAACCGTCAGCGCATCCCCCTCGGCATAGGTATGCTGGAAATTACTCAGGGAATCGACCCGGAGAGAGTAGGGCACCTGCCAAGCCTGTTCGGTGACATCCACAATCGCCCCGAACACCTCCGGCGTGAACACATCCCCCGAAGCCGGAGCCAGCACAATCATCAGGTTATCGTTCTTGGTATAGGTATCCTGCAAGTCCTCGAAGGCCCTGAGCTGAGGATTCTCCTCACTGAAAAACACCCGGTAATCGTTCGAAAACTCCAGCAAACGCCCACCGCTTCCCGCCAGCGCCACCAACAACAGGGTCCCTACAATCACCAGCCAGCGATGGCCCAGAATCCAAGTCGAATAACGCCCGTTCATCCTCTTCCCCCATCCCTTCGACCTAAAAAATGGGTTGTACCACAAAAAACCCCCGAAGGGTTCGGGGGTTCCACCCAGAACACACAGCCAATTTGTGATCTGTGATGCTTGAATCCGCAGATTACGCAGATTCTCGCCGATGAAAAAATGATGCCAGGGACGGCGACCCGAGGCCTCCCATCGAGAGCCGTGTGGTTCCGGGCCTCTGCGCAGAGGGGGCAACAGTTGGACCTCACAGGTTCCGGTGACTGGCCGTCCCTGGCACCGGCAGGTTCCGGCAATCCCTGCCGGAATGACGGCCAACAGGCGCCTTACCCATGACCCACGATCCCTTTGTGGCTTGGTGT
>JAIZWN010000704.1 GCA_020443945.1 Candidatus Thiosymbion ectosymbiont of Robbea hypermnestra
GGGACCTATATACGTAGCTAGCCACAGTGAGTGGTAACCGTTCAGCCCCCTCTTTAGTTTTGCCGTCCCTGGCACCTGGATTCCGGCAATCCCTGCCGGAATGAAGCGGTGGGAACTGAACGGTTACGGAGTCGTGGCTTTGGCTAACTATGTATATAGGTCCCAAAAATTGCTTCCCGGCAATTTTTCGGGACGCGAAGGCTGGTAGGATGGGCAAAGCAAGCGCCCGGCAGGCTGGTCCGGGGTTTCGGTCAGGCTACAAAGATTGCCGAACCACGACGGCCGGTTGGCGGCACGAAGCGCGTGCCCATCGAATTTGGCGTTACGTCCTTTACGCCGTTTTGATGGGCACGCTTCGCTTCGTGCATCCGACAGGGAGCCCCGGCTCGAATAACCCTGGGCGGTGATCGAAATCTCAGACCAGAGAATAGGCACGCTCCGCTTTGCCCATCCTACCAGTTGGAGCGTGGGAGCCAGAGGCGGTATGGCGTTTCGGCGTGTACTGGAAGGATGGTCCGGAAATTCACCTCTCGTTGGTCTGAGGCAGAGCCCCGCAGAGCTATGGTTTGGACTTTAGACAGCTTTTCGAATGGTTGGGTAGCCCATGACCGATAGCCGGCGGCCAAAAATGACCTCCGTACTCCTGGCGACCCCGCCCTTGCTGATGCCCAATGGGCCCTATCCCGCCACCGCGTATCTGGCCGGCTTTCTGCGCACCCGCGGGATCGCCGCCCACCAGGTCGATCTCTCGATCCTGCTGGTCACGCGGCTCTTGTCCCGGGCCTTCCTGCCCCGGCTGCGCCGGGCCGCCGAGGGGTACGCTGCCACTCGGCATGGGGCGCTCCACCCCACCGTCGCCTTCTTCCTGGAGGCCTACGAGGACTACGAACGGGCTATCGACCCGGTGATGGCTTTCCTCCAGGGTAAGGACCCCAGCCTGGCCCACCGCATCGGCTCCCGCGCCTTCTGCCCCGAAGGTCCGAGCTTCGTCACCCTCCAGGTGTACGGCGACCTGCTCACGCGGGGCTTCGGCCCGCTGGCGTTTCAGGATCGGGCCAAGCTGTTGGCGGTGCTTTTCCTGATGGATCTGGTCAATGTCATCACGGCCACCGTCGATGAGGACTTCACCGTCTGGCGCTACGGAGAACGCCTGGTGGGCCCGGACTTCGGACCCCTGGCCGCCAAGCTGGCCGGGGAACCCTCCCTGATCGACCGCGAGCTATTGGACCTCTGGACGCCGATCCTCGAGACCCACCGCCCGGACCTGGTGTGCCTCACCGTACCCTTCCCCGGCAACTGCTATGCCGCGTTGCGTCTGGGCAAGGCCGTGCGCGAGGTCCTGCCGGCAGCCAAAATTGCCCTCGGCGGTGGGTTCGCCAGTGGTTACCTGCGAGACCTGAGCGAGCCGGCCCTGTTCGACTTCGTGGACTATGTGGTGCTCGATGATGGCGAGCGGCCCCTCGCATGTCTGCTCGAACACCTGGCGGGCCGCCGGCCACGCTCGGGCCTGCACCGGACCTGGGTGCGGGAGCAGGACCAGGTGGCCTACAAGGTCCAGGAGAACCTCCCGGACATCCCCCAGGCCGAAATCGGCACCCCTACCTACGGTGAGCTGCCCCTGGACCACTACTTCTCGACCATGCGGTTCCCCAACGCCATTACCCGGCTCTGGCTGGACCTGCGTTGGAACAAGCTCAGCCTGGCCCGTGGCTGCTACTGGCACAAGTGCGCCTTCTGCGACACCCATCTGGACTATGTCTGCCGCTACGACCCGGCGCCGATCGCGCTCACCCTCGAGCGCATGGAACGCATCGCCGCCGAGACCGGCTGCTCCGGCTTCCACTTCATCGACCAGGCGGCCTCGCCCAAGCTGCTCAAGGCCCTGTCCCAGGCGCTCATCGAGCGGGGCTTGAGCTTCAGTTGGTTCACCAACATCCGCTTCGAGCGCGCCTTCGCCGACCCCGCGCTCACCGAACTCATGGCCCGCGCCGGCTGCATCGGCGTCACGGGCGGCCTCGAAACCGCCTCGGACCGGCTGCTCACCCTCATGGACAAGGGCATCACCCTGAAACAGGCGGTACGGGCCTGCCGCGCCCTGACCCGCGCCGGCATCTCGGTGCATGCCTACCTGATGTACGGCTTCCCTACCGAGACCGAGCAGGAAATGATCGACAGCCTGGAGCGGGTGCGCCAGCTCTACCAATTGGGCTATATCCAATCCGCCAACTGGCAACGCTTTGTGCTTACCCTCCACAGTCCCATGGCCCGCAACCCCGAGTACTATGGCATCCGACCACGCCTCCCCGACGGAGGCTTCGCCCGCTACGGCATCCACCATGACGACGCTACGGCGTGCGGCAACCTCGGCCTGTTCGAGACCGGCCTCGAACGCGCGAACAACTACCTCATCATGGGCATCGGGCTGGAGCGGGACGTGCGCTCCTGGTTCTCCCAACCCCTGGACCCGCCCCAGGTGCCGCCGGACTTCATCCGCTCCCTGGTGCCGCCCGATACGGGAGAACACCAGGACACCCGGCGAAAACAACCCTGGCGGCCCGCCGGCGCTGACTGGGCCGACCGACCCAGACACGGATTTCGGGCGCCGGACTGGATCGTGATCGACCCGGACGCCCAAGACCTGGTGCTGTTCGACGTCAACGAAGACACCGCCTACCGCTTCGAGGGCATCGGCGCCGAATGCTGGCGGCTCCTGGCGGCGGGCCTTTCGGTAACGGAGATCGCCGAACGTCTGGCGACAAGCTACGCCACGCCGCGGGAGCGGGTCTTAGCCGACATCTCGGCGCTCATCGACGACCTCTGCGAAAACGGCCTCCTGCGGCGAAGCTACGCAGAAGACTAACCGAATAAGGCTCAGCCCGTAGGTTGGGATGGCTGCTCCAGGTACTCTCCAGCAAGTCCTTTTATAACCTTGTCTTGGTGTTTCCAACGCAAACGCCAAGATAGGGTTATCAAAAGTGAGTGTGGTCGGTAAAATCGCCGGTCAAGTATGGTCCAAACTCGAGGTACGGACGCTATGTCCCTCAATTTCGATCTGCAACGGGTCCGGGTCGCGGTCATCGGTCTCGGCTATGTGGGGCTGCCGCTGGCCGTGGAGCTCGGCAGGCGCTATCCGACGGTGGGCTTCGACATCGATGCGGACCGTGTCGCGGAGCTGCGGGCCGGCCGGGATCGTTCGCTCGAAGTGGAGCCGCGGGAGCTGCGGGCCGTGACAAGGCTGACCTACACCGAGAGCGCCGACGACCTGGCCGGCTGCAATCTGTTCATCGTCACGGTTCCCACGCCCGTAAACGCCCACAAGCAACCGGATCTGCGGCCCCTGGAAGGGGCCAGCCATACCCTCGGTACGGTGCTGAAGGCAGGCGATACCGTCGTCTATGAGTCGACCGTCTATCCCGGCGCCACGGAGGAGGTGTGCGTCCCGATCCTGGAGCGAATATCCGGCCTCGTGCTCAACCGGGATTTCTTCGTCGGCTACAGCCCGGAGCGCATCAACCCGGGGGACAAGGAACATCGGCTGAAGGATATCCGGAAGGTCACTTCGGGCTCCACCCCCGAGGTCGCCGACTTCATCGACGACCTCTATCGGAGCATCATTCCCGCCGGCACCCACAAGGCCGGCAGCATCCGGGTCGCCGAGGCGGCCAAGGTCATCGAGAACACCCAGCGCGACGTCAACATCGCCCTCATCAACGAGCTCGCCCTCATCTTCGACCGCCTGCGGATCGATACCCAGGAGATCCTCGCCGCGGCGGGCAGTAAATGGAACTTTCTGCCTTTCAAGCCGGGCCTGGTGGGCGGTCACTGCATCAGCGTCGATCCCTACTACCTGACGTATAAGGCGCAGGCCGTCGGCTATCACCCGGAGATCATCCTCGCCGGCCGGCGCCTCAACGACAGTATGGGTGCCTGGATCGCCGGTCGCCTCGTCAAGCTCATGACCCGGCGTAACCTGCTGTCACAAGACAGCCGGGTGCTGGTGCTCGGTCTGACCTTCAAGGAAAATTGCCCGGACCTGCGCAACACCCGCGTGGTGGATATTGTCCGAGAGCTGGCCGATTACGGCCTCTCCGTGGATGTCCATGATCCCTGGGTGGATCCCCGGGAGGCCGAGGACGAGTATGGCATCGCGCCGATCGGGGACCCCCGACCGGGCAGCTACCATGCCATCATCCTGGCCGTGGCCCATCGCCAGTTCGGGGACTTGGGAATAGAACGGCTGCGGGCCTGGGGTCGACCCGGCGCCGTGGTCTTCGACGTCAAGCATGTGTTCCCGGCCGACGCCGTGGACGGCAGGTTATAGCCACCGAAGCCTACGGCGGATACGCCAACTCCCCTTTTCCGACCGGGGCCGCCCGGCAATCCGCATTGTGAGCAGTCCAGCATGAAGATCCTGGTAACCGGCAGCGCCGGCTTCATCGGCTCCGCGCTCTCGCTACGCCTCCTGGCGCGTGGCGACGAGGTGATCGGAATCGATAACCTCAATGACTACTACGACGTGGAGCTGAAGCGGGCGCGGCTTGCACGCACCCTCGCCTATGACCGCTACCGGGAAGTGTGCATCGACATCCAGGACCGGACCGCCGTTGCCCAGGCCTTTGCGCAGTACCGGCCGCAACGGGTAGTGAATCTTGCCGCCCAGGCCGGGGTCCGTTACTCCCTCGAGAACCCCATGGCCTATGTGGACACCAACCTGACCGGCTTTGCCAACATCCTGGAGGGCTGCCGCCACCAGGCGGTCGAGCACCTGGTCTATGCCTCGAGCAGCTCGGTCTACGGCGCCAATACCGACCAGCCCTTCTCCGTCCACCACAATGTGGATCACCCGCTGAGCCTCTATGCCGCCAGCAAGAAGGCCAACGAGCTCATGGCCCACACCTACAGCCATCTGTACGGACTGTCCACCACGGGATTGCGCTTCTTCACCGTATATGGCCCCTGGGGCCGGCCGGATATGGCCCTGTTCAAATTCACCCGCGCCATCCTCGCGGGCGAGCCGATCCCCGTCTTCAATTACGGGAAGCATCGTCGGGACTTTACCTACATCGACGATATCGTCGAGGGGGTGCTGCGGGTCCTGGACCGGGTCCCGGAGCCCGATCCCACCTGGACCGGAGAACACCCGGATGCGGCGACTAGCCAGGCGCCCTATCGCCTTTACAACATCGGCAATCACCAGCCGGTGGAGCTGATGGACTACATCGAGCTACTGGAGAACTGCCTCGGAATCAAGGCGCAAAAGGAGCTGCTGCCCCTGCAACCGGGGGATGTGCCCGATACCTACGCGGATGTGGAAGACCTGGTTACGGACATCGGCTACCAGCCGAATACGCCGGTCGCGGTCGGCGTAGCCCGTTTCGTCGATTGGTATCGCTCCTATTATGGAGAAAAGAAATAGGGTAATCGTTCAGCCCCACCTCCCATGTCGACAAAATTGACGTATAATTCCTTGGTGCGATATACGGCGGAGAGATACCATGACAACCAAATTGACCCTACGCATCGATGAGCGCCTGATCCGGCAGGCCAAGACATACGGACAGGCTCACGGAAAATCCGTATCCAAGCTCGTCGCCGACTACTTTGCCCTGCTCAATACCCGCATGGACCGCGGGCAAGAGAAGCCCACGCCACTGGTCGATTCTCTGTACGGCCTGCTGAAGGATAAGGGGCTCGACCAGGAAAGCTACAGAGAACACCTCGCCGGGAAATATGGGTTGTGATGAGGTGCAAGTAATCGATATCGGATGGCGGCAGATTTTCAGGTTGTAAGCTGCCGATCAGACCGGACCATCACCAATTGGCGGCCATGTTCCAACTGAAATCTCGACCACCACCGATGCGAGTGCTCTTCGATCTCAACGTCCTCCTGGACGTCCTGCTCAACCGCGTACCCCACACGGCCGATTCCACTGCCGCATTGCGACTCGCCGAGACCCATGCCGTCGAGGGATACCTTTGCGCCGCGGGGGTAGACACACTCGACTATCTGCTCACCCGTGGCCTGGGCCGGAAAAAGGCCCGGCTTCATCTGGGCACCATCCGCAAGATCCTGCGTATCGCCGAAGTAACCGAGACCGTCATCGACACGGCTCTGGCCCTGGATTGGCCGGATCTCGAAGACGCAATCACCCATGAGAGTGCCCGCCTGCAGGGAATCGACGTCATTGTTACGCGGGACATCAAAGGTTTTTCCTCGGCCCCCCTCCCCATCTACACCCCGTCCGAGCTGATTGCCACGGTAGCGGTAAACTGAGTCCACGGATTGGAACTGCGGAGAGGTGCAGGGGGTAAAGGGAAAGAGTGAGCAAGATTTCCGTCAAGTAGGGGCGGGTGCAACCGTTCGCGCCCAAATCATGCCTTGATCCGCGCCGATGTGTTACTCTGTACTGGGCTTGTAACACAGGGAGCCGCCACTATGAACGAAGCGACCTTCACCTTTCGGGTCGATGAGGCCCTGAAAAGCGAGTTCACCTCGGCCGCGAAATCCCGTGACCGTACCGGCGCCCAGCTCCTGCGGGATTTCATGCGCGGCTTCGTGCGGCAGCAGCAGGAAACCGCCGAGCATGATGCCTGGTTCCGACGCCGGGTACAGGTCGGCGTCGATGCCGCCAACGCCGGTGACCTGATTTCGGCCGCAAAGGTCGAGGCCGAGGCCGCCGCCTGGCGTGCGGAGCTACGGCAAAAGCCCACATCGACCGATCAGGACGCCTCGGTGCCGGCAAGCCCGTGAGGCTTGTCTGGACCCGCCCGGCGAGCACGGACCGAAACGGGATTCGTGAGCACATCGCTCGGGACAACCCGGTGGCCGCGCTCGCCCTCGACGAGCTATCTTCGGAGAGGGAGAACAATGAGCACCAAGACCAATCCCGGTAATTTTTTCGAGGACTTCCGCGTCGGGATGGAGATCGTCCATGCCACGCCGCGCACCATCACGGATGGGGACGTCAGCCTCTACACGGCGCTTTACGGCTCCCGCTTCGCGGTCCAGTCCTCCAGCGCCTTCGCCGCGGCCATCGGGCTGCCGCGGGCGCCGGTGGATGACCTGCTGCTGTTCCACCTGGTGTTCGGGAAAACGGTGCCGGATATCTCCCTCAACGCCATCGCCAATCTCGGCTATGCCGCCGGACGCTTCCATGCCCTGGCCTATCCGGGGGATACCATCCGCACCGTCTCCGAGGTGATCGGCCTCAAGGAGAACTCCAACGGCAAGAGCGGGACCGTCTATGTGCGTTCCGTAGGCACCAATCAAACGGGCGCAAGGCTGCTCGAATACGTGCGTTGGGTGATGGTGCGCAAAAAGAACCTGGATGCGCCGACCCCCGAAGCGGTCGTGCCCGAGCTGCCCGAGACCGTTGCGGTCGCCGATCTTCGCGTGCCGGACGGGCTGGACTTCTCTGGCTATGACCCGGCTCTGGCCGGGAGCGCCTATTTCTGGGACGACTACGAGGAGGACGAGAAGATCGACCATGTGGACGCCATGACGGTGGAGGAGTGCGACCACATGACGGCCACCCGGCTCTATCAGAATACCGCCAAGGTTCATTTCAACCAGCACACGGAGAAGGATGGCCGTTTCGGCAAGCGGATCGTCTACGGCGGTCACGTCATCAGCCTGGCGCGCTCCTTCACCTTCAACGGCCTGGCCAATGCCTTCAAGATCGTCGCCATCAACGGCGGCCGCCATGTGGCCCCCATCTTCGCCGGCGATACGGTCTATGCCTGGTCCCAGGTGCTGGGCAAGGATGCGCTGCCGGGTCGGACCGACCTGGGCGCCTTGCGCCTGCGCCTGGTCGCCGTGAAGGACCAGAATTGCGCCGCCTTCCCCTACAAGGACCAGGAAGAGAAATACGACCCCGCGGTGGTGCTGGACTTCGACTATACGGTCCTGATGCCGCGCCGACACTAGGGGACGTTCTCAATTCTCACACAAAGACACCAAGCCACAAAGGGATCGTGGGTCATGGGTAAGGCGCCCGTT
>JAIZWN010000705.1 GCA_020443945.1 Candidatus Thiosymbion ectosymbiont of Robbea hypermnestra
CAACCGCGCCAAGGCCAGGCGTGGCGTGGCTCTCTCGCTCGGTGCTCTCCGCTCGCCTGGGCGCGGTTGGGAGGGCTCTGAGGGTGAAAAATAAGGTGAAACGGGGCACTAGGCGCTTACTGAGGTTCCGGGTTTTGTACGCTCAGGGGCTCTGGTGTCGTGGTTGCATTCATCTCGTTCCTACGCGCTACGTGGGAACGCGGTATCGCCGCGCCGCGGTGAAGGTACGGGTGGACGTGCCGGTAATCGGCGGGATGCGCCCATCCCTGGGCTTTCCCGCCCGACGGCGCTCCATTCGGCTCGTAATATGGGGTAGGAGATGGGAGTGTTCAGCGTACCGGTAACATTGAAAAACTGGCAAAACCGATTTCTTGCGGATGATAAAAAAGGAGAGGATGTCATTTGCGACGCATTGGTGGATTCCGGGGCGGCGGAGCTGGCCCTGCCGACAGAGATCATAAGCCGACTCAAGCTGGAAGAGCTGGATAAGGTACGGGTTTATACGGCCGATGGCGGAGAACACGAATACCGACTGTTCGGAATCGTCGAGATCGAAGTTGCGGGCCGTACCAGCCATGTCCGTGCAATCGAGCTTCCTCATGGTGCCGAGCCATTGCTGGGAGCGGTTCCTCTCGAAGAGATGGATTGGCATATATCCCCATCGCGGAAAAAGTTACTTCCGAATCCCCGTTCTCCCGAAAAACCGCTTTTGCCATTGTGTTGATCCGAACTTTGAGGAGATATCCGCGCGATGAAAATCCTATCGGCATCGGAGCTGGCGGCAATACCCATCGACCAGCGCATTCGGTTGGTCGAGGACCCGTGGGATTCAATCGCCGAGTCTTCCGAAGCAGTGGAAATTCCGGCGTGGCATAAGACCGAGCTGGAAGAGCGGCTGCAAGCATACGATGCACACCCGAACGCAGGTTCGCCTTGGTCGGAAGTCAAGAAGCGAATCATCAACTAAAACATAGTAATGAAGTTTGAGTGGGACGAATCAAAGGCGCGTAAGAATGCGCAGAAGCATAGCGTGAGCTTCCATGAGGCTATTGAAGTATTTGGTGACGATTTTTCCTCCTGTGTACAGGACCCTGACCATTCAAACAACGAGGAGCGATGCTTGCTCTTCGGGATATCCGAAAAACGAAGTTATCTTGTTGTATCCTTCACGGAAAGACCAAATGCAATCCGTATCATTTCGGCTCGCCGCATGACCTCACAAGAGCGCAAAGCCTATGAAAGATGAAGATACGTTAAGACCCGAATATTCAGCGGAGCTTATCAAGTCCGGCAGGCGAGGTAAATATGCCGCACGTTACCATAAAGGTACAAACATGGTGCTTATCGATGCCGACTTGCACAAGCTTTTTCCGAATTCGGAATCGGTCAATTGTGCACTTCGCAGATACGCCGAAGAGCACCGGATACCTTTGACCTGACCCAATGCCATTCAGTCGGTTATTGGCCGCTTGTCGCGGTCAGTTGGGCAAAACGACATGTTTTATCCGCAGATTACGCCGATTTTCACGGATTGTTGTGTTTTTAATCCGCGAGAATTCGTGTAATCTGCGGATTAAAAGAGAATGAGGGATAATCTAAGGAGTATCCATGAAGAAGAACACACTCATCCCGGCGGCAATCTGTCTGGTCTATGGCTTGTTTGCCGTGTCTCCAGGCGTAGCGGCCACCTTGCCGGAGTTCAGCGAGCTGGTGGAGACCTACGGGCCGTCCGTGGTCAACATCGGCACCAAGCACAAAAAGTCCCGCCGCGGCACGCGCAAATTCCATGGGTTTTCGATCCCCGATCTGCCGGGGGACAACCCGCTCCAGGAGCTCTTCCGCCACTTTTTCGGGGAAGAGGGTCTGCTGCCGCGCGACGAGGACGAGCAGTCCCGCTCCCTGGGCTCCGGCTTTTTCATTTCCTCGGACGGGTATCTGCTCACCAACTTCCATGTGGTGGAGGGAGCCGACGAGATCATCGTGCGCACCAGCGACCGCCGGGAGTTCCTCGCCAAGCTGGTGGGGACGGACAAGCGTAGCGACATCGCCCTGCTCAAGGTGGAGGCGCAGGATCTGCCCCCCGTCGAGATCGGGACCGCGAAGGACCTGCGGGTAGGCGAATGGGTGCTCGCCATCGGCTCCCCCTTCGGCTTCGACCACTCGGCGACCGCCGGTATCGTCAGCGCCAAGGGCCGGAGCCTGCCGAGCGAGAATTACATCCCCTTCATTCAGACCGACGTGGCGATCAATCCGGGAAACTCCGGTGGCCCCCTGTTCGATCTGAACGGCAAGGTGGTGGGGGTGAACTCCCAGATCTACAGCCGCACCGGCGGTTTCATGGGGCTCTCCTTCGCCATTCCCATCGATGTGGCCATGAATGTGGTCGAGCAGCTCAAGGCCACGGGGCGCGTCAGTCGCGGCTGGCTGGGGGTGAGGATCCAGGCCGTCACCCAAGAGCTGGCGGAGACCTTCGGCATGGATCAACCCCGGGGGGCGCTGGTCGCGCAGCTCTTTTCGGATAGCCCGGCGGAAAAGGCGGATCTGCGGGTGGGGGATGTGATCGTGCGCTTCAACGGCAAGGCGGTGCCCACCCACAATGCGCTGCCGCCGCTGGTCGGCGCCACCCGGGTCGACGAGCCCGCGCGGCTGGAGGTGCTGCGGGGAGGCCGGATCCAGGAGCTGACGGTGGTCATCGGCGAGCTGCCGGACGAGGGCGAGCTGGTCGCCGACGCCAAGTCGCAATCGACATCGGCAAACAGTATCGGGTTGGTCGTGGGCGATCTGAACGCGGAGCAACGCGACCAGCTGGGGCTGCCCCAGGGTGGCGTGATCGTCCAGGAGATCAAGCCCGGCGCGGCCGAGCGCGCCGGCATCGGCCCCGGTGACGTGATCCTGAGATTCGACAATCAACCAGTGGAGAGCGCCGCCCGGTTTCGGGAGCTGCTCGAAGAGGTCGAGCCCGGCCGCTCGGTCGCCGTTCTGATCCAGCGCGGCGACGGACGCCTGTTCTACGCGGTGCGCATCCCCCAGGAGTGATCGCGCCGCGATGTTCGACCTCAGCCGCATCCGCAACTTCTCGATCATTGCCCATATCGATCACGGAAAATCCACCCTCGCGGACCGGTTCATCCAGCTCGGCGGCACCCTCAGCGAGCGCGAGATGGCCGACCAGGTACTGGACTCGATGGACCTGGAGCGTGAACGCGGGATCACCATCAAGGCCCAGAGCGTCACCCTCGACTATGTAGCCAGGGACGGCGAGACCTATCGGCTCAACTTCATCGACACCCCGGGACATGTGGATTTCTCCTATGAGGTCTCGCGCTCCCTGGCCGCCTGCGAGGGGGCCCTGCTGGTGGTCGACGCGGCCCAGGGCGTCGAGGCCCAGAGCGTAGCCAACTGCTACACCGCCATCGACCAGGGGCTCGAGGTCCTGCCGGTCCTCAACAAAATCGACCTGCCGGCGGCGGAGCCGGAGCGGGTCATCACCCAGATCGAGGAAATCATCGGGCTCGAGGCCCAGGACGCCCTGCGGGTGAGCGCCAAGACGGGCAGGGGGGTCTCCGAGCTGCTCGAACGCCTGGTCGCCGACATCCCGCCGCCCGCCGGCAATCCCGAGGGCCCCTTGCAGGCCCTCATCATCGACTCCTGGTTCGATCCCTACGTAGGGGTTGTGTCCCTGGTGCGGATCGTCCACGGCGCCATCCGACACCGCGACAAGCTGCGCGTGATGTCCACCGGCCGCGCCCATCAGGCGGACAGCATCGGGGTCTTCACTCCCAAGAAAACGGAACGCCGCATCCTCGGCACGGGCGAGGTCGGCTTCCTGGTCGCCGGGATCAAAGAAATCGACGGCGCCCCGGTAGGCGACACCATCACCCACGCGGACCGCCCGGCGGCGACGGCGCTCCCCGGCTTCCAGCAGATGCAGCCACGGGTATTCGCCGGGCTCTACCCCACCCGCTCCGAAGACTACGAAGACCTGCGCGACGCCCTGCGCAAGCTGCGGCTCAACGACGCAGCCCTCTTCCACGAGCCGGAGGTCTCCCAGGCCCTGGGCTTCGGCTTCCGTTGCGGCTTCCTCGGAATGCTGCACCTGGAAATCGTCCA
Source organism: Candidatus Thiosymbion ectosymbiont of Robbea hypermnestra (assembly GCA_020443945.1). Taxonomy (GTDB): domain Bacteria; phylum Pseudomonadota; class Gammaproteobacteria; order Chromatiales; family Chromatiaceae; genus Thiosymbion; species Thiosymbion ectosymbiont_B. Next base: position 4,111 of record JAIZWN010000705.1, read on the forward strand.
GGAACGCCTGGAACGCGAGTACGACCTGGACCTCATCACCACCGCGCCCACCGTCGTCTACGAGATCCTGCGTTCCGACGGCGAGATCGTGCGGGTGGACAACCCGGCCAACCTGCCCGCGACCGGCAAGATCGGCGAAATCCGGGAACCCATCATCGAGGCCCACATCCTGGTGCCCCAGGACCTGCTCGGCGGGGTCATCAACCTGTGCATCGAAAAACGCGGCGTCCAGAAAGACATCCGATACCTCGGCGGCCAGGTCCAGGCCACCTACGAGCTACCCCTGAGCGAGGTAGTATTGGACTTCTTCGACCGCCTGAAATCCGTCAGCCGCGGCTACGCCTCCTTCGAATACGACTTCAAACGCTTCCAAGCCGCCGACCTGGTCAAGCTCGAGGTCCTGATCAACGGCGAACGGGTGGACGCCCTGTCCGCCATCGTGCACCGGGACAGCGTCCAGCGGCGCGGCCACGAAATTACCACGCGGATGAAGGCCATCATCCCCCGGCAGATGTTCGAGGTCGCCATCCAGGCCGCCATCGGCAGCAAAATCGTCGCCCGCACCACGGTCAAGGCCCTGCGCAAAAACGTAACCGCCAAATGCTACGGCGGCGACGTAACCCGCAAGCGCAAGCTGCTGGAAAAACAAAAAGCGGGCAAGCGGCGCATGAAACAGGTCGGCAAAGTAGAAATCCCCCAGGAGGCCTTCCTTGCAGTACTCCAGGTCGGCAAAGACAATTGAAATAGCAGAGACACGGAAAAAGTGGAAAATCCATTTTTCATCTTTTTTCTTGCTTTGGTCTCTTGTGCGATATCGGCGATGGATCCCAGTAACCTACCTCCGACTTCCATGCTCCAGAGATTGTGAAAATATAGCTGGATTTTTAGGGTTGTCGGGATAAGATAACAGAAATACCATGAAGCTAAGAAGCATAGCTTCTCATGGTCCTCTATATCCGGCGATACATAGTGTCATTTGTGAAATAGATAGCTTAGGTAAAAATCATGACGCATGAAATGAAGTCAATACAAATTAGCTTGCTGGAAATAAATATTGAAAACCCAAGGTTTGAAATGGCAGATAGCCAGCGGGAAGCTATTTCCGCGATGATAGAAGATCAAAAAAATAAACTAGCTAATATTGCCCAAGACATTATAGAAAACGGATTGAACCCATCCGATCTTATTTCCGTTTTACCACACGATGAAAATAGAGGCAGGTTCAGAGTCCTTGAGGGAAATAGGCGGGTTACTGCGCTAAAATTACTAAGCAACAATAATCTTATTCCAAACGAATACAAATCTTTGCGGAACAAATTCAAGAAATTGTCAGATAAATTCAAGGGAAATCCAATTAAAGAAATTCTCTGTGTTGTGTTCCTCGATATTGATGAGGCAAATAAGTGGATAAAATTAAAACACACTGGAGAGAATGAGGGGATAGGGACGGTCCCCTGGAATGCACAGCAAAAAGCAAGGTTTGAAGAGCGAGTTGGAGGAAAAGCTACTCGCGCATTGCAAGTTATAGATTTCTTAACGGCAGATGATAAATTCGATGATGAATTAAAAGGCAAGCTATCGGGCATTAGTTCATCAAACCTTGATAGGTTATTGTCCGATCCGGATATCATTGATCTCATAGGATTGAAGATTGAAAAGGGGCGGATTGTTTCTAGTTGCTCCTCCGACGAAATCAGAAAGCCACTAACAAAAATCATTGCAGATTTATGTAGAGATGACTTTAAAGTAAAGGAAATATATTACAAGGAGGACAGGGAGAATTATATAGAAACATTTAAGAGCAGCGAATTACCAGACAAAACTGTAGATGTGGGAAAATGGGAGTTGACTACTCCAAACCCAATAGTGTCCTCAGAGAAAAATCCAAGAAAGAGCAAACCTTTGTCTTTTGCTCGTAACACTGTCATTCCAAAAGATTTTATCGTTTCTATTGGTATTCCTCGGATCAACGATATTTACCGTGAACTTAAAAAATTAGACCTTCAGAATTTTGTCAACTCAGCAGCAATAACCTTGCGGGTTTTCATTGAGTTGAGTGTTGATGAGTTTATAGAATCTCATCGCATAGATTGTAAGGATGATAAACTATCCAAGAAAATTGGCAAGGTAGCTGACTATCTTAAAGAAAATCAATCATTAACGAGAGAGGAACTAAAGCCAATAAGAACCGCCATATCAAACCCCCATTCTATTTTTTCTGTTGATACTTTTCATGCTTAGAGTTGTACCGCCCGAATATTATTCGAGTACAATAGCCATCTAGGTTTATGATACAAAAGGGTGTTCAAGCTCA
>JAIZWN010000706.1 GCA_020443945.1 Candidatus Thiosymbion ectosymbiont of Robbea hypermnestra
TTGAACACCCTTTTGTATCATAAACCTAGATGGCTATTGTACTCGAATAATATTCGGGCGGTACAACTCTAATATTGGTTCGGTTTTCTTATAGTTTTGAACGAGCCACCCAATCAAGCCGATCGTGGTGGCCAGAACCAGCGCAAAAATGATTTTCAGATATCCAAGGAACTCTTTGACCTCATCGATTTCACCCATGTCGTACTCCATCGGTCCTGAATATTTCCTCCATGGGAATTCCTGCAAGTCTTCCCGCTCTATACGCTCTGAGTCTTTTTTCTGCCTCTTCTGCCCATAGTTCATCCATCTTTCGGTCAGGTTCATCGAGGCTTTCCAATAAACCTTCAACGATCATAAATCGTTCTCCCGGTTTAAGCGCCATTGCTTGTTCGAGTATTTCTTTGCTACTCATTTGGTTTCACCCCATTCTTTCGCTGGAGCGTGAGAACGAGCCCGATCAATGGGCACAGCCAATCCTACCCTTTGCGCCTTTGCGGTTTATCGTAATCGTTCAGCCCCCCGCTGTTTTTGCCATCCCTGGCGTCTGGATTCCGGCGTCCCAGCCGGAATGACGAGGTGGGAGCTGAATTATGGGAAAGGGGTCAGGTCTTGATCTGTGCCTTCAAGGGTCACGGATCAAGACCTGCCCCCATTTCCCTTCGACCAGCTTTCATTTGTTCGATGTATCCAGAAGCCAGAGATAGCCGTTTTTCGATTTCGTCATAACCGATATATTCGCCTACTGAGATAATATCCAGAAGGTTCTGACTGACCTGACTGTACACGGTTTCTTCAAGTTGTTTGACGATGACCTTAACGTCCGGGTTCTTTTCTTCTATCGCTTTCAATTGAACGATTGTTTTTAAGATTTCGTCTAACATAGCAAGGTTTCTCCTCTTTATTGGTGTTCATTCGTGGTTTTTCGATGCGGTTCGTTTTACTCACCGCATCCTACGCGGGCTTTCATTGCATAGGGGTTGAGCCGTTTTCCTATCCCTTCTCGATAAATGTCTTCCAGTCAATTCCGAGTTGTCGGATCGCCGCCCGTATCGTTCCTAACTTGAGGTCACGACCACCCCAATCCGGTAATGACGTGACTCGCTGGGTTATCGGATTAAACCATTTACGATGAGAGCCGCCACTCTTGCGTGGTAACTCATAACACCCCAAAGCAGCCAATTTTCGAGTGACCTCCCGGTATTTCACGCAGTTGCCACCAGCGTCTCAAGCCAAACGGAACCAGTTGTATCAGGGAGATGTAAGCTGGTAGGTAATGAACGGCCCAAATCCCGATATGCTTCAATTACTGCCAGAAGGGCATCTTGAACGTTAGCTAAAGCTTCCTCAACGGTATCTCCTTCCGTAACTAATTCCGGCAATACCGGTGAAGTAACGGTAAACCCGCCTTCCGACTGCGGATCTAAAACCAGAGGGACTTTATAAAGCATTTGGAAACTCCAAGGAGATGTGTCAGGCTCATTGATGGGCACGCTACGCTTTGTGCTTCTTAACAAGTAGTCGTAGCTTAGAAACTTTCGTGGAATGACCGAATCTTAAAACCATCTTGAGGGGCGCTTGCTTTGCCCATCCTACCCTTTGCGTCCTTTGCGCCTTTGCGGTTTATCGTAATCGTTCAGTTCAGCCCCCGCTGTTTTTGCCATCCCTGGCACCTGGATTCCGGCACTCCCTGCCGGAATGACGATGAGGTTTGGACGATTACGCGATTCCCCCGATCACTACCAAATTCACCGCTGCTCAACCTACTCTTTGCGTCCTTTGCGCCTTTGCGGTTTATCGGTCACCGGCTATCCGCCGCCAGCTTCCAGCGGCTTGGAGGCTGGAAGCTGGCGACTGGTGGCTGGTCAGGCGGCGAGTCGTTGGTCGAGCTCGGTGAGGACTTTCTGGGCGGCGATGGGGACGACGGTGCCGGGGCCGAAGATGGCGGAGGCGCCGCTGTCGTAGAGGTATTGGTAGTCTTGGGCGGGGATGACGCCGCCGATGACGACCATGATGTCTTCCCGGTCCAACTCTTTGAGGGCTTTGATGAGTTGGGGCAGGAGGGTTTTGTGGCCGGCGGCCAGGGAGCTCATGCCGACGACGTGGACGTCGTTTTCCACGGCTTGGCGGGCGACTTCTTCGGGGGTCTGGAAGAGGGCGCCGATGTCGACGTCGAACCCGAGGTCGGCGAAGGCGGTGGCGATGACTTTGGCGCCGCGGTCGTGGCCGTCCTGGCCCATTTTGGCGACGAGGATGCGGGGCCGACGGCCTTCTTTTTGCTCGAAGTTGTCGGCCATTTTACGGACGACGGAGACTTCTTGTTTTTCGCCGAATTCGCTGCCGTAGACGCCGCTGATGGAGCGGATGACGGCTTTGTGGCGGCCGAAGACTTTTTCCATGGCGTCGGAGATTTCGCCCAGGCTGGCGCGGCAGCGGGCGGCTTCGACGGAGAGTTCGAGCAGGTTGCCTGCGCCGGTTTCGGCGCTCTTGGTGAGGGCGTCGAGGGCGGGTCGGACTTTGGCTTCGTCACGTTCTCCGCGCAGCCTTTTGAGCCGTTGGACTTGTGAGTCGCGCACCGCGGAGTTGTCGATGGCGAGGATCTCGAGCGGGTCTTCCTGGGGCAGGCGGAATTTGTTTAAGCCCACGATGGTTTCCTTGCCGGAGTCGATCTGGGCCTGGCGCCGGGCCGCGGCTTCTTCGATGCGCATTTTGGGCAGGCCGGTGTCGATGGCTTTGGTCATGCCGCCGAGGTCTTCGATTTCCCGGATGTGGGCCCAGGCCTTTTTGATGAGCTGGTCGGTGAGGGCTTCGACGTAGTAGGACCCGGCCCAGGGGTCGACGACTTTGCAGATGTTGGTCTCGTCCTGGAGGTAGAGCTGGGTGTTGCGGGCGATCCGGGCCGAGAAGTCGGTGGGCAGGGCGATGGCTTCGTCCAGGGCGTTGGTGTGGAGGGATTGGGTGTGGCCCAGGGCGGCGGCCATGGCCTCGACGCAGGTGCGGGCGACGTTGTTGTAGGGGTCTTGCTCGGTGAGGCTCCAGCCGGAGGTCTGGGAGTGGGTGCGCAGGGCCATGGATTTTTCGTTTTTGGGGTCGAATTGTTTGACGATCTTGGCCCAGAGGAGACGCCCGGCGCGCATCTTGGCGACTTCCATGAAGTAGTTCATGCCGATGGCCCAGAAGAAGGAGAGGCGCGGGGCGAAGGTGTCGATGGGCATGCCGGCGTTGACGCCGGTGCGCAGGTATTCCAGGCCGTCCGCCAGGGTGTAGCCGAGCTCGATGTCGGCGGTGGCGCCGGCTTCTTGCATGTGGTAGCCGGAGATGCTGATGCTGTTGAAGCGGGGCATTTCCGTGGCGGTGTAGGCGAAGATGTCGCCGATGATGCGGATGGAGGGGGTGGGCGGGTAGATGTAGGTGTTGCGGACCATGAACTCTTTGAGGATGTCGTTCTGGATGGTCCCGGTGAGCTGTTTGTGCTCGACGCCTTGTTCTTCGCCGGCGACGATGTAGAAGGCCATGCAGGGTAGGACGGCGCCGTTCATGGTCATGGAGACGGACATCTGGTCGAGGGGGATGCCGTCGAACAGGACCTTCATGTCGAGGATGGAGTCGATGGCGACGCCGGCCTTGCCCACATCGCCGGTGACCCGGTTGTGGTCGGAGTCATAGCCGCGGTGGGTGGCCAGGTCGAAGGCGATAGAAAGTCCCTTCTGGCCGGCGGCGAGGTTGCGGCGGTAGAAGGCGTTGCTTTCTTCCGCGGTGGAGAAGCCGGCGTACTGGCGCACGGTCCAGGGCCGGGTGACGTACATGGTGGGGTAAGGGCCCCGCAGGTAGGGGGGGATGCCGGCGGTGTAGCCCAGGTGTCCCAGGCCCTTGAGGTCGGCATCGGTATAGAGGGGTTTGACGTCGATCTGCTCCATGGTGTGGGCGAGCAGCTCGTCCAGGGTTTTTCCGGAGGCCCGTTCCGCCGCGGCCTTCCACTCGTCGAAGCCGCGCTTGGGAAAATCCGGGCCATAGTCCATGGTGGTGAAGTCCGGTGTCTTGCTCATGGTCTTAGACCCCCATTGTGTTCTGTAATTTGTCCAGCAGTTCGTAGCAGTTGGCCCGGAGGTGGATGAAGTCGTCCACGCCGGCGCCCTTGAAGGCTTCGATATGGTCGGCGGGATAGCCCGCTACCAGTACCTGGATGTCCGGTTTGGCGATCTTGAGTCCTCTGGCCAGGGGCGGCACCAGGTCGGGGTAGGTCTTGTCCGTGGAGCAGATGACGACGGCCTGCGCCCCGGAGTCGAGGGCCGCCTGGAGGGCCTGGTCGGTGGTCTCGAAGCCGTCGTTGCCGATGACCTCAAAGGCGCCGACCTCGAGAAAGCCGCGGCTGAAGTCGGCCCTGGCCTTGTGTTGGGGGATGGGTCCCATGTTGGCGAGGAAGACCTTGGGTGGGGCCCCGGTGCGTTCGGCAAAGGTCTCGGAGCGTTGGCGCAGGGCCTCGAAGGGCTCGGCCCCCCGCTTGATCGCGACCGGCTTGGATAGTGATTCCGCGGTCTCGCCGGCGGCCAGGGTGCGGTACAGGTCGGTCAGGGTCGCGCCATCCGCGGCCGCGGCCGTGGCGGCGGCGATGCGCTGGTCCGCGGGGGCCTCCGCCAGCTTTTGCAGGGCGCTTTGGCGGGCGCCGTCGTCTACCGCTTCCCGAAACGCCTTGAGCTTGGCGGCGCGTTGCTGCCGCAGGGCCATGCGATCGATTTCCTCTGGCGTCAGGGGATTGTCAGTCGGGTTCGGGTACATGTTAGTGCCCACGAACACGTCCCGGCGTTGCGCATAGGCCTTGGCCCGCTGGTCGGAGACGGTCGCCACCTGCTCCTGGGGGAAGCCTGAATATAAGGCCCCGGTCATGCCATCTCGCTTCTCGACCTCCTGGAACAGCTCCCAGCTCTTGCCGGCCAGGGTGTCGGTGAGGTTTTCCACATACCAGGAGCCGCCCGCCGGGTCGATGGCGCGGGTCAGCCCGGCCTCTTCGCGCAGGACGGTGTGGGTGTTGCGGGCGACCCGTCGGCTGAAGTCGCTGGGGACGCGGGCGACCTCGTCCATGGGTCCGATGTGCAGGCTGTCGCAGCCCCCCAGGACGCCGGAAAATGCCTCGGTGGTGGCGCGCAGCATGTTGACGTTGGGGTCGTAGAGGGTCTTGTTCCAGCCCGAGGTGCGGGTGTGGATGCGCATCTTCTGGGCCTCCTCACCGCCGCCGAAGGCCGCGACGATCTTGGCCCACAGCATCCGGGCGGCCCGGAGCTTGGCGATCTCCATGAACAGGTTGGAGCCCAGGGAGAAGGCGAAGAGCATACGCGGAGCGGCCTGGTCGACGGGAACGCCGCGCGCATCGAGCTCCCGCAGGTACTCGACCCCGGTGGCGAGGGTGAAGGCGAGTTCCTGCACCGCGTTGCCGCCGCCGTCATGGTAGGGATGGCCGCGGACCAGCACCGTCCGCAGCTCGGGCGCATTGGCGACGGCCCAGCGCGTGAGCTGCGCCATCTCCTCATAGGCCCCGCGCCGGGAACGCGGCAGCCGCCCCGTAATCGCCAGCTCGCCCAGGGGATCGGCGCCGATACAGCCTTTCAGTTTGGCCCCGGAGCGGGACTGCTTTTCCAGCATGGCCAGCACCATCGCCAGCAGCGGCAGTCCCGCCACGCCGGGCTGGACAAAGAGTGGCGTCTGCTCCAGGTCGACGCCCTCGAGGGCCACGGTCAGATCGTCCAGGCAGGAGAGGGACAGGCCGCCCTCGCCGACCATTTCGGACAGCGCGAAATTCGCGTCCTCCCCCCGGCGGGTGGCGAAATCCAGCCGCATATTGATTGCCGTCTGGCCCCGCTCGAGATCGGCGCGCAACGCCCGGTTGAAGGCTTCCGGCGTGGCGTCGGTCAGCTCCTGGCCGACCTCCCAGGGCGCCTGCTTGTAGCCCAGGGTCTCGGTGCCGCGGACAAAGGGGGCGAAGCCCGGCAGCGAGCCCAGATGGGGCAAGCCGGCGACATCCTCCGCCCGATACATGGGCTGGAGCTCGATGCCCTCATGGGTTTTGGTGACCAGTCTCTTCTCGAAGGAGCCGCCTTTGAGGGCGGCCTCCGCGGCGGCTCGCCACGTGTCGTAGTCGGTGGTCGGAAACTCGGTGAACGCAGGGGCGTCCAGCCCGGCTGCGGGCTGCTGATCGACGGTGTGGTGCGACATTCTTCTACCTCGGGTTAGGGATTGTTCAGGCGGGGTATGGCGCTCGATACCCGGTGAAAATCCTTGGGTGGTGGGGATTATCCCTCTGTTTCTATTCTCTTCTGGGGACCTTCTTATCGACAAAAAAACCAGCTGTTTCCCGACCGGGGCCGGGCCGGGTGCGCCACAACCGCGGCAGCCGGTCGCGCCCGGACAGGCAAAAGGGATTCAAGCATAAAAAATCCCTGGGAATTTTTCTACAGGAAACCCGGACGGACCCCCGAACCCCCGCGCGTGTGGTGTTGTAATTTTGTTGTCCCTGGGTCTATACGCTGAATCCCGGAAACAACAAAGTTAGAACACTACCCCCGCGCGAAGGCGTCCAGTTCCCCCGCCGCGATGGCGGTCCGCAGGCCGTGCATGAGCGCCTGATAATAGTGCAGGTTGTGGATGGTATTGAGCTGCGCCCCCAGGATTTCCTTGCAGCGGTCCAGGTGGTGCAGATAGGCGCGGCTGTAGTGCCGGCAGGTATAGCAGTCGCACAGCGAGTCCAGCGGTCCCTCGTCGGTCCGGTAGCGGGCGTTGCGGAGCTTGACCACCCCGCCGGAGGTGAACAGAAAGCCGTTGCGGGCGTTGCGCGTGGGCAGCACGCAGTCGAACAGATCGATACCCCGCCGCACCGCCGCGACGATATCCCCCGGCGTGCCGACTCCCATCAGATAGCGCGGCCGATCCGCCGGCAGGCGCCCGGACAGGAAATCCAGGATGCGCAGCCGATCCTCCGGGGGCTCCCCCACCGAGAGGCCGCCCACGGCGTAGCCGTCGAATCCCAGGGCCAGCAGACCGGCCAGGGACGCGGCGCGCAGGTGCTCGTACATCCCCCCCTGGATGATGCCGAACAGGGCCGCCGGGTCGTCCCCATGGGCCTCGCGACTGCGCGCCGCCCAGCGCAGGGAAAGCGTCATGGAGGCCCGCGCGCGCGCCTCGTCCGCCGGAAAGGGCGTGCAGTCGTCGAAGATCATGCGGATATCCGCGCCCAGCGCCCGCTGCACCGCTATGGAGTCCTCCGGCGACAGAAAGACCGGGCTGCCGTCCAGCGGGCTCTTGAAGTGCACGCCCTCCTCCGCGATCCGGCGCAGGGCCCCGAGGCTGAACACCTGAAACCCGCCGGAATCGGTGAGGATCGGCCCCGCCCAGTGCATGAAGCCGTGCAAACCGCCGAAACGACGGACGATCTCCACGCCGGGCCGCAGCATCAAATGAAAACTGTTGCCGAGAAGGATCCGGGTCCCCAGGCCGGTCAGCTCCTCCGGCGTCATGGCCTTCACCGTGCCGTAGGTGCCCACGGGCATGAAGGCGGGGGTCTCGATCTCGCCGCGGTCCAGGATCAGACGCCCGCGTCTGGCGGCGCCATCCCGCGCCGTGAGCTCAAAGCGCATGTCGGCGATCCTCCAACCAGGATTGCAGCGGCCGGAAGTCCCGCATCTCGCCGGTGGGCGGCTCCAGCTCGGCGGGCCAGGGGGCATTCCCCCGATTGACCCAGATCGCCGTCATGCCCAGGCGGCGGGCCGCCGCCACGTCCCGGTAAGGGTCGTCCCCCAGGTGCAGGGCCCGTTCCGGGGCCACCCCGCTCCACCGGAGGGCGCCCTGAAACAGGGCCGGGTCCGGCTTCTGGGCCCCCACATCGGCGGCGGTCAGGGAGAAATCGAACAGCCCGCGCAGGGGCGTGCGGGCCACGTCGGCATTGCCGTTAGTCACCGACACCAATGGATACTCGGCGCCCAGGGCCCGCAATGCGGGAACCACGTCCGCATAGGGCGCGACCCGGTTGCGATGGGCCAGGAAGCAGGCCATGGCGGCGTCGGCCAAGGCGGTATCATAGCCATAGGCCGCAAGCAGCTCGCCCAGGGAACGGCGGCGTACCGCCGTGAGATCATGGGCGATCTCGGGCCAACGCCCCATCAGCTCCCGGCGATGGCGACGCATGGCCTCCGGCGTCCAGGCCGCCGTCAGCCGCGGCGCGGTCCGCTCCAGCCAAGCGTACAGCGCCGCCTCCGCCCGCCGCAGGGTCGGCGCGCAGGGCCAGAGGGTATCGTCGAGATCGATGGTTACAAGCCCAAAGGCGCGCTCGGCCGTCATCTGATCGGTAATCTTGTAATCCCGTCGTTTCCGGTTTGGGTATTGGGTGGGTAATGTTGTAGTTTTGTGATCTGTGATGCTTGAATCCGCGGATTACGCGGATTCTCGCCGATGAAAAAATGCGGTAATCC
>JAIZWN010000707.1 GCA_020443945.1 Candidatus Thiosymbion ectosymbiont of Robbea hypermnestra
TTGAACACCCTTTTGTATCATAAACCTAGATGGCTATTGTACTCGAATAATATTCGGGCGGTACAACTCTAATATTGAAAACCGTATGACTACCATACCGATATTCCATGTGATCACCTCCACTTTAATGCAAAAATCTAGCAAAGAGGGAGGGATAAATCTACCCGCCTAAAGGCGGGGGTTTTAACCTTGCGAGAGACTAATAAATTGGAACTAGGTACTAGACGCCATCCGGAGATACGGGTTGTCGTCCCGACTTACGTCTTAATCGTAGACCAGGCCCGGCAGCCAGGTCGCGATCTGCGGCCAGAGCGCCAACGCCCCCAGCATCAATAGTTGAATGAAGATAAAGGGAATGGCGCCCCGATAGATGTGGCCGGTGGAGACCTGTGGCGGCGCCACCCCGCGCAGATAGAACAGGGAGAAGCCGAAGGGTGGGGTCAGGAAGGAGGTTTGCAGGTTGATGGCGATCATCACCCCGAGCCAGACCGGGTCCAGCCCCAGGCCCAGCAAGACCGGCCCCACAATCGGAACCACGACGAAGGTGATCTCGATAAAGTCGAGAATGAACCCGAGCAGGAACATCACCAGCATCACCAGGGCGACGGCGCTCAAGATGCCCCCCGGCAGCCCGCCGAGGAACTCGGTCACCAGCTCGTCGCCCCCGAAGCCGCGGAACACCAGGGAGAACAGGGCCGCGCCGATGAGGATGAAGAAGACCATGCTGGTGACGACGGTGGTTTGCACCATGACCTCCCGCAGGGTCGCGAGGTCGAGCCGGCGGCGCGCCGCGGCCAACAGCATGGCCCCCACCGCCCCTACGGAGGCGGCCTCCGTGGGGGTTGCCACGCCCCCGAGGATGGAGCCCAGCACCGCCACGATCAGCGACAGGGGGGGCAGGAGCACCAGGACCACCCGCCGCCAGAGCGCACCCGACGCGCCGTCCCGCTCCGAGGCGGGGATGGCCGGCATGGCCGCGGGACGCAACCAGGCCACGCCGAGCAGGTAGAGCAGGTAGAGCAGAACCAGCACCAGCCCCGGAATCAGGGCGCCCACGAACAGGTCCCCGACCGACACCGTATCCGGCGCGAACAGGCCCATATCGAGCTGGGCCTGCTGATAGGCGGCGGAAAGCACGTCCCCCAGCAATACCAGGACGATGGATGGCGGGATGATCTGGCCCAAGGTTCCGGAGGCGCAGATGGTGCCCGCGGCGATTCCGGGGTCATAGCCGCGCCGCAGCATGGTAGGCAGGGACAACAATCCCATGGTGACCACGGTGGCGCCGACGATCCCGGTACTGGCCGCGAGCAACATGCCCACCAGGGTCACGGAGATCCCCAGGCCGCCGCGCACGGCCCCGAACAGCATGGCCATGGTTTCCAACAGGCTTTCGGCTACCTGCGAGCGTTCGAGCATCACGCCCATGAACACGAACAGGGGCACGGCGATCAGGGTCTCGTTGGTCATGGTCCCGTAGATACGGTTCGGCAGGGCGGCGAGAAACGCCGGATCGAACAGACCGAACCACTCCCCCAGCACGGCGAAGGCCAGGGCCGTTCCGCCCAGGGAGAAGGCCACCGGATAGCCGGCCAGGAGCGCCAGGCCCACCCCCAGGAACAGCAGCAGGGGCATGAGCTCAGACATCGCCGTTTGCCTTTGGAGGAGGTCGCAAAAGCCCGTCCCTGGGCTTTGCGGCTGGCGAATCGGAACATGGCGATGTCCCGATTCTTTCCCGTTCAACGGCTGACCGCCGTTGCACAGGGCGATCCGTCTCTGGACCACGTTGGGTGTCGCCTGTGGCGACACCCTCTTCCGCCGGCAGAGCATCCCCGACGCCGGCCAGGAAGAGCCCGCTACGCAGCATCCAGGCCAGCCCTTGCAGCAGCATCAGGACCGGCATGACGATAATCAGGGTCTTGAGCAGATAAACGCCGGGGATGCCTCCCGCCTCCCGCGAGCCTTCCAGCACCGCCCAGGACTCCCACACATAGCCCCAGCCGCTCCAGGCGATGAAGACGCAGACCGGCGTCAGGAGCAGAAGCGTACCCAACAGGTCCACCCAGGCCCGTCCTCGCCGGGACAGCTTCTGGTAGAAGATATCCACCCGCACATGGCCGTTGCGCCGCAGGGTGTAGGCCGCCCCGAGCATGAACAGGGCGGCGTGCAGATAGGTCACCGACTCCTGCATGGCGATCCAGCCCAGGTCGAAGGCATAGCGCAGCACCACCACCAGGAACGAGAGCAGCACCATCCAGAGGGAAAACCAGGAAACGACCCGCCCGGTCCAGGCCCCGATCGCCTCCAGGGCGGCGATGAACGAGAGCAGAGCGGCGTTCCTCTTCGGGAGAGCGTCGGGTGTCGCCTGTGGCGACACCCTCTTCGGGGACGGCACTCCAGATTCAGGCAGCATCGGCGGTCATCCTCTCATATCTGCGCATCATGAACACAAACCTTGCCCATAACCGGGGGACATGCCGGCCGGCGGCCAGCGGTCAGTAGCTGGCGACCACTCTGGTGCGCGCAAATACCGGAAACAAGAACCACGAATGGACACGAATCAACACGAATGTTTTCTCTCGTTCCCACGTGCCGCGGAGAGTAGGGTCCGCTGTGCGGACCTTCTATAAGGTCAACGCACCCTAGTACCTCGTTTCCCCTTATCTTGCGGGTAACTCGCGTAGGATGCGGGGCAAATGAAACGAACCGCATCAATGGAAACCGCCAAGCCCGGCAGCGGTTGTGAACTTGCAAAATAAGGTGAAATGGGGTGCTAGGGGGCGTTCTCAATTGAGCCAAATCATCGCCGAAGCCAGATGCAACATCGCCAGATAATTCCTCGCGAGTCGCTCGTAGCGAGTGGCGATCCGTCGAAACGACTTCAGTTTTTGAAACAAGCGTTCAACCAAATTTCGTTCTTGGTAGATGACCTTGTCATACGGGCGTTGCACGGTGCGATTTTTCTTGGGCGGAATTACGGGTTCGGCCCCCTGGTCTTCAATCGCCGCGATGAATTGATCGCTGTCGTAGCCTTTGTCTGCCAATACATACGTGGCCGCCAAGCCTGCAATCAAGGCCTCGGCCTGTTGGCATTGCGCGGCTTGACCACCGGTCAGGAGGAATCGCACCGGATTGCCCAGGGCATCGCAGACCGCGTGAATCTTGGTGCTCAAGCCACCGCGGGAGTGACCAACGGCCTCGTC
>JAIZWN010000708.1 GCA_020443945.1 Candidatus Thiosymbion ectosymbiont of Robbea hypermnestra
CGGATGACTTTTCGGTTGCGATTTCCGCTCGCCTGTTTGATCCCCCTCTCCCCGGCCCTCTCCCGGTGGGAGAGGGAGCGTAAAACCGTCGCTTTCGAGCCTTTCCTTCCGGCTTTTTCCGGCATGTGGGGACCGTGAAAACCCACATGCGAGCTTTTGCCCTATCCCCGATTTTGAATCCGCGGATTACACCGATTGTCACCGATTTGCGTTTTTTCATCGGCGAGAATCCGCGTAATCCGCGGATTCAAGCATCACGGATCACAAAGTTACAACACTACC
>JAIZWN010000709.1 GCA_020443945.1 Candidatus Thiosymbion ectosymbiont of Robbea hypermnestra
TCGCGGCTGGCCACTTCTCGCCGCGCTGAGAGCGAAAAATAAGGTGAAACGGGGCACTAGCTATGTATATAGGTCCCTAAAATAAGGTGACATGGGGTACTTGACACGATGCACAACGACTATGACCCGCGCCGGATCGAGGCCGCGGCCCAGACCTACTGGGAAGAACACCAATCCTTCAAGGCGGTGGAGGACCCGACGCGGGAGAAATTCTACTGCCTGTCCATGTTCCCCTACCCCTCCGGGCGCCTGCACATGGGGCATGTGCGCAACTACACCATCGGGGACGTGATCGCCCGCTACCAACGCATGTTGGGCAAGAATGTGCTGCAACCCATGGGTTGGGATGCCTTCGGGCTGCCGGCGGAGAATGCCGCCATCGGGCAGGGGATCCCGCCCTCCCGGTGGACCCGCGCCAACGTAGAGGACATGAAGACCCAGCTCAAGCGGCTGGGCTTCGGCTATGACTGGGACCGGGAGCTGGCTACCTGCGACCCGGATTACTATCGCTGGGAGCAATGGCTGTTTACGCGCCTGATGGAAAAGGGGCTGGCCTACCGGGCCCAGGCGACGGTGAACTGGGACCCGGTGGACCGGACGGTGCTGGCCAACGAGCAGGTGATCGACGGCAAGGGCTGGCGTTCCGGGGCAACCGTGGAGAAGCGGGAGATCCGGCAATGGTTCGTGCGCATCACGGACTATGCCCAGGAGCTATTGGACGGGCTCGACGACCTGGACGGCTGGCCGGAGCAGGTACGCACCATGCAGCGCAACTGGATCGGGCGCTCGGAAGGGGTCTACATGGCGTTCGGCATCCGGGGCGCGGACGAGACGCTGGGCATCTACACCACCCGCCCGGATACCCTCATGGGCGTCACCTATATGGCCGTCGCCGCCGAGCACCCGCTGGCGCGCCGCGCCGCCGGGCAGGACCCGGCGCTGGCGGCGTTCCTCGCGGAATGCCGTCGGGGGGGGATCTCCGAGGCCGAGCTCGAGACCATGGAGAAAAAGGGCCACCCCCTGGGCATCGACGCCCTCCACCCCGTCACCGGAGAGCCCATCCCCATCTTCGCCGCCAATTTCGTACTCATGGGCTATGGCACGGGCGCGGTCATGTCCGTGCCGGCCCACGACGAACGGGACTTCCACTTCGCGCGCAAGTACGGGCTGCCGATCAGGCCGGTGATCCTGCCCCGCGACTGGCGGGGATTGGCCGTCCGCGCCACCGGACCGGATGCGGGGACCGACGCCGGGCAAACCGCTCCGGGACTCGCCGCGCCCGAGCGGAAGTCCCTGACCTGGTCGGCCTGGGAGGAGCGCTTCGAGCACAAAGGCGTGCTTTACGACTCCGGCCCCTTCACCGGACTTACCAGCGAGGAGGCCTTCGAGGCCATCGCCCACTGGCTCGCGGAGCGGGGCAAGGGCGAGAAACGGGTCAACTTCCGGCTGCGGGATTGGGGCGTCTCCCGCCAACGCTACTGGGGTTGCCCCATACCCGCGATCCACACCCCGGACGGCGGCGTGCGCCCGGAGACCGACCTACCCGTCCGCCTTCCCGAAGAGCTGGTCGTGGACGGCTCCGGCTCGCCCCTCAAAAAAATGCCGGAATTCTCGGACCTGGACACCGGCGAGCGGCGCGAGACCGACACCTTCGACACCTTCTTCGAGTCCTCCTGGTACTACGCCCGCTACTGCTCCAACGACTGCGACACCGCCATGCTGGACGCGCGCGCCCGCTACTGGCTGCCGGTGGACCAGTACATCGGCGGCATCGAGCACGCCGTGCTGCACCTGCTCTACGCCCGCTTCTTCCACAAGCTGATGCGCGACGAGGGGCTGGTGGACTGCGACGAACCCTTCACCCACCTGCTCACCCAGGGCATGGTGATCGCCGAGACCTACTATCGGGACGACGCCGAGGGCCAGCGGCACTGGATCAACCCGGCGGACGTGGAGGTCGAGCGGGACGCCAAGGGCCGCCTGCTGGCGGCGCGGCTCAAGGCGGACGGCGAGCCCGTCACCTACGGCGGCATCGAAAAGATGTCCAAATCCAAAAACAACGGCGTGGACCCCCAGACCCTGGTCGGGCGCTACGGTGCGGACACGGTGCGGCTCTACATCCTGTTCACCTCCCCCCCGGACCAATCCCTGGAGTGGAACGACGAGGGCGTGGAAGGCGCCGCGCGCTTCCTGCGGCGGCTCTGGTCCCTGGCGGCGACCAAGGCCGACGCCCTGGCCGCCGCGCCGCCTTCTTCCTCTCCCCCCTCTTCCTTCCCCCCCGGCGACCCGAACGCCGTGACCACGGCGACCCGGCGGGAGCTCCATGCCGCGCTCAAAAAGGCCCGATTCGACTACGAACGCCGACAAATCAACACCGTCGTCTCCGGCTGCATGACCATAGTCAACGCCCTCTCCCGGCTCGACGGCTCCCCCGCCGGCCTGGCGGTACTGCGCGAGGGCCTGGGCATCGTCCTGCGCCTCCTGGCCCCCATCGCCCCCCACATCGCCCACCAGCTCTGGCGGGACCTGGGCTACGGCCAGGACATCCTGGACGCCGAGTGGCCCACGGTGGACGAGACCGCCCTGCAACAGGACAGCATCGAATACGTAGTCCAGGTCAACGGCAAGGTACGGGGCAAGATCCAGGTCGCCGCGGACGCCGAGCGGGAGACCATCGAACAGACCGCCCTCGCCAACGAAAACGTCCGCAAATTCATCGGCGAGGCCCAGGTCCGCAAAATCATCCTGGTGCCACGCAAACTGGTCAATCTGGTGGCACGCTGACAAGAGGCCATGGGGCGGACCTGCATGGACACGGTGGACTTTGTGGACAATGGACTGGGTGAACCCGGGCTTGTCCGGTCCATCGAGTCCACACAGCTCCACCCAGCCCATCCCAGTCGCTCCGCAAACCGTTCGGAACGCCACGGGGGACACTCCCTACGGCAACATCAGTCGAAATCAAGTAATTCATGAACATGAATAACTCCCCATCCTCCCATGTCCCGCCATTCGGACCTGCCACGCGCGGTTGGCGCCTGCCGGTTCTGATCCTGGCGGTCTCCCTCACCACGGGCGCCTGCGGCTTCAAGCTACGGGGTCCGACGGAGATCCCCCCCGAGCTCGGCCCCATCTTCATCCATTCGCCACCGGGCTCCCTGGTGCGCAACGAGCTCACCCGCCAGCTCCGGGAATCACAGGTGCCGCTGACCACCCGACCCACCCAGGCCCGGACCCGGATCCGGATCAGTAACGAGAGGCGCTCCTTCCATGTCACGGCCGTGGACCGCAACGGCAAGGTTCTGGCCCAGGAACTGCACTACGGCCTCACCTTCGATGCGGTGACCACGGACGGGAAACAGCTGGTGCCCCCACAATCCTTCGACCTGAGGCGCACCCACGAAAACCCCGAGGTAGCCGTGCTCGGCAAACAACAGGAGGCCCGGCTGCTCTATACGGAAATGTTCCGCGATGCCACCGGCCGCATCCTGGAACGCCTCCGGGCCGCACTGCCCCAAGGCGCCGAAATCAAGGGTAAACCCCGTCCTGCCGGAGCAAAGGTAGTGTTGTAGTTTTGTGATCTGTGATGCTTGAATCCGCAGATTACGCCGATTCTCGCCGATGAAAAAATGCGGT
>JAIZWN010000710.1 GCA_020443945.1 Candidatus Thiosymbion ectosymbiont of Robbea hypermnestra
TCGCGGCTGGCCACTTCTCGCCGCGCTGAGAGCGAAAAATAAGGTGAAACGGGGCACTAGCTATGTATATAGGTCCCAAAAGTTACCACTACCTGGCGTCAGGCGGTGTTGTGGAGGTCGATGACGGTTTCGTCGGGTTGGCAGCCGGCTTCCCGGGCGCTGTCGCTACGGCTTTGTTCGAGCCGGTCGAGGTATTGCACCGTGACGCCCCCGGTCACGTATTCGCTGTCGAATACCGAGGTGTCGAAGCGGTCCACTTCGCTTTTGTTTTTCTTTTTGACCGCGTCGATCAGGTCGTCCAGTTCCTGGAAGATGAGACCGTCCGCCCGGAGCAGGTGGCAGATTTCGTCCTCGGAGCGACCGTGGGCGATGAGCTCGCTGGTCGTGGGCATGTCGATGCCGTAGACATTGGGGTAGCGCACCGGCGGGGCCGCGGAGGCGAAGTAGACGCGCTGGGCGCCGGCCTCCCGCGCCATCTGGATGATCTGCCGGGAGGTGGTCCCGCGCACGATGGAGTCGTCCACCAGCAGTACGTTTTTTTTGCGGAATTCCAGATCGATGGGGTTGAGCTTACGGCGCACGGATTTTTTACGCACTTTCTGTCCCGGCATGATGAAGGTGCGTCCGATGTAGCGGTTTTTGATGAAGCCTTCCGCGAAGTCGATGCCCAGTACGTTGGCGACTTGCTGGGCCGCGGTGCGGCTGGTTTCGGGCACGGGGATGACTACGTCGATGTCGTGGTTCCGCCATTCGCGCTTGATTTTCGCGGCCAGCTTTTTTCCCATGCGCAGGCGCGCCCGGTGGACCGAGATGTCGTCGATGATGGAGTCCGGCCGGGCGAAATAGACGAACTCGAAGATGCAGGGTGAAAGCACCGGTTGCTCCGCGCATTGCCGGGTGTGCAGTTTGCCGTCGGCGCCGATGAATATCGCCTCGCCCGGGGCGATGTCCGCGATGAGTGTAAAACCCAGGGTGTCCAGGGCGACGCTTTCGGAGGCGATGATGAATTCGGTGCCCGCGTCGGTTTCGCGCTTGCCGTAGACTACGGGTCGGATGCCGTGGGGGTCGCGGAAACCGCAGATGCCGAATCCCGGAATCATCACGACCGCCGCGTAGCCCCCGCGGCAGCGCCGATGCACCCCGGCCACGGCGTCGAAGATATCCTGCTCGTCGATCCGCAGTTTGCCCCGCAGCTGCAGTTCGTGGGCGAAGATGTTGAGCAGGACCTCCGAATCGGATTCGGTGTTCAGGTGGCGCAGATCCTCGGCGTACAGGTCGTGTTTGAGCGCCTCGGCATTGATGAGATTCCCGTTGTGCGCCAGCACGATCCCGTAGGGGGAGTTGGTGTAGAAGGGTTGGGCCTCCGCGGAGCTCGCAAGGCCCGCCGTGGGGTAGCGCACATGCCCCAGACCCATGTGGCCCCGCAGGTAGAGCATGTGTTCGGTGCGGAAGACGTCCCGGACCAGGCCGCTGTCTTTACGCAGGTGGAGTTTCTCGCCTTCGCTGGTGACGATGCCGGCCGCGTCCTGCCCGCGGTGTTGCAGCACCAGCAGGGCATCGTACAAGGATTGGTTGACCGGACCCTTGCCGACGATTCCGACTATGCCGCACATCGAGCACCTCGCCGTTGGGTGTGCCGAGCACCGGGTTGTTATGAGACCTGAGGATCAGGCGATGCCATTGTCGATAAGGGGCCGCCGGGCCCGGCGGGTCCGGGCTCGATACGGGTCACAGACGCTTCAACCCTTCCCTTGTCCGCTGTGGGATGTAGGCCAGGGTGTGCTCGGCCAGGGCCTGGAAGTGGTCGATCAGGAGGGATTCCCGCCACCACTCGGGGATCTCCAGCTTGTTGTGCTCGTCTTTTTCCCCCAAGAGGGGTATGAACTGCTCCCCGACGAATACCAGCATTGCGATCAGGATGACGCCCCTGGCCGCGCCGAACAGGATTCCCAGGACCCGATCCACGAGGGTAAATCCCTTCTTCTCCAGGAGGAGGTATAACAGGTGGCCCAGCATTGCGCCGAGGATCAGCACCGCGAAGAACAGGATCAGAAAGGCGGCGGCGAGCCGAATGGAGAGGTGTGGGGTCCAGCGCGTGAGCTCCTCGGCAAATCCCTGGTAGAAGGTCCAGGCGATGAACAATGCGGCCAGCCAGATGATGAAAGAGAGCACCTCGCGGAGAAGCCCGCGCATGAGCCCGATGAGGGAGGACAGCACAATGATCCCGATAATGGCGTAATCGATCCAGGTCATGAGTATCTGTTTCTCCCCTCAGGAGGGTGTCGCCAAAGGCGACACCCGACGCGGTCCAGGGATGGACCGCCATTTTTAACCGCGGTAAGCGGTTGAAAATGAAGGAAACGGGAAATCGCCATGTTCCGTTTCCGCGGCGCAAAAGCCCAGGGATGGGCTTTTGCGCCATCCTCCTTATGGATAACGCTGAATCTGACCTTGCCGGCCCGTTTTCTTACGGAGCGCAAGGGCCATCGACTCGATTTGTCTGCGTCCCAGTTCCGGCCCGATGCGCACCCGATACCAGCGCTTCCCTTTTACCTGTGCCTCCGACATGTAGGCGGGGAACCCCTTGGCGCGCAATTCCTGCACCAGCGAATAGGCACGATTTTGCTCCCGCACGCTGGCTACCTGGATGACCCAGGAGGCGGGGCCGGTAGAGGGCCGGGGCGGAGCGGCGGGTTGCGCGCGGGCCGGTTTGGCCGGCGCGGCGGCGGGTGGCGTTTTCCGTTTGGGCGCCGGCTTCGGCCTGGCCACGTCCGGCGCCTTCCGTTTGGGGGTCGGCTTCGGCTCGACTGTGGACGGCGTTTCCCGTTCGGGGAGCGGCGCCCTCTCGGATACCGGTGGCGCGTCTTCCAGCAGGGCCGGCTCGGGTACGATCTCGGGCTCCGTGGTTGCCGGCGCGTCATAGAACTCCGGTGGCGGGAGTTCCCGCGGCAGGGTTGCTTCTTCCCGTGGCGGCTCCTCGTACTCGTGGAACTCCGACGCGGTGGGTTCCACCGGATCTCCCAGGAGGGAGGCCTCGTCGCTTTGGTCGAAGTCCGGCCGTGGCGGGATCTTCATCTCCTGTTCCGATACCGGAGGCGAGGGCTCCTTTTCCAGAAACATGGGGACGAAGATCACCAGCAGCGCGATCACGACGGCGGCGCCGATCAGGCGCCGTTTTGCTCCTTCCTCCATAAGCCCTCCCGTGACAGCATCAAAACCGAGTGGAAAGTTCAGGACATCCTGAGAAATCCAAGGTTGCCTTCGAGGGGACCGGAGTCCGCCGAGGGCTCAACGAAAATTATATCAGGATGCCCCGTACCTTGGGCACACTCGACTGATGGGCGCTTGGAAAATTGCTTCCCGGCGATTTCCCAAGGCGCCCTGATCCTGATTATTCAGCGGTTCCATGGGTGTATTGCAGGGCAGCCGCGACGGTGGTGAAGGACCCGAATGCCAGGATACAGTCCCCCGTCCGGGCCCTTTCCGCCGCGGTGCGGAGCGCCGTGGCGATGTCTTGGCATTCATGTCGCTCTCGGTCGGCGGCCAGCTCCCTCAGGGCCGCGTGCAGGTCGGTGGCGGGCAGGGATCGAGGGTCGGCGCCGCTTCCCAGGTACCAGGCGTCGATTTGCCCGACCAGGGGACCGGCAATGGCCTGGGGGTCCTTGTCCTTCAGGATGCCCAGCACCCCATGCACGCGACCCGGACACCGGAAGGCGCTTAGGTTTGCCGCCAGGGTTGCGGCGGCCTGTGCGTTGTGGGCCACGTCCAGGAGCCAGGTCACCGGGCCCGGTAGGATCTGAAAGCGCCCCGGCGGTCGTGCTTCCCGCAGGCCACGGCCCAGGTGGAGATTGGAGACCGGCAGGCGTGGATGCAGGCAGGCGACCGCCATCAGCGCGGTAGCGGCATTGTCGCGTTGGAAAGTCCCGCGCAGGCCCGGCGCGGGCAGTCCCTCCCACACCCGTTCGGGGCCCGACCACCGCCAGCCGGGGGCTTCGTCCGCCCAATCGAAATCGCGCCCGAGCACGAATAGTTCGCAACCGAGGGTTGCGGATCGCTCGAGCAACGCCCTGGCGGGCGCGCGATGTCCGATGATGGCCGGTCGGCCGGGGCGAAAGATGCCGGCCTTCTCCGCGGCAATCTCGTTTGGGGTAGCCCCGAGCCATTCGGTGTGGTCCAGGCCGATCGTGGTTACCACCGCAACGTCCGGGGCCAGGATATTCACCGCGTCCAGCCGTCCGCCGAGACCGACCTCCAGCACGGCGACATCCGGCCGGGCCCGCGCGAACAGGTCCAGGGCGGCCAGGGTGCCGAACTCGAAGTAGGTCAGGGTCGAGTCTCCGCGCGCCCGATCCACGCGCTCGAAGGCGGCGCACAGGGCCGCATCCCGGATTTCCAGCCCGTCCAGGCGAATGCGTTCGTTGTAGCGCAGCAGATGGGGCGAGGTATAGCAGGCGGTGCGGTAGCCGGCGGCGCGGTAGATGGACTCGAGCAGAGCGGCGCAGGAGCCCTTGCCGTTGGTGCCGGCGATGGTGATGACGGGGAAGGCCACCGGGGCCGCTTGCAGCCGGGACCAGACCACCGCGACACGCTCCAGCCCGAGCTCGATGGTCCGCGGATGCAGGCTCTCCTGCCACCGCAGCCAGCTGGGCAGATCATCGAATCTCATCCGTCCCATTCCGCAATCCGGCTATCCCGAGCTTTTCCAGGCGTCCTACGCCAGAAACACGGCCACTACCAGTAGCAGGGTCTCGCTCAGCTCCACCAGGGCGCCGGCGGTGTCGCCGCTGAAGCCACCCAGACGGGCCATCATGGACCGTCGCCACAGCAGAAACAGGACGGCCGCGGCCACGACCAGACCGAACCATTGCGCGCCGAGGAAGGGTGCCGACGCGGCCAGGGTAACCACCACCCAGATCCAGGCGAGGGTAGGGGGCACATGGGCCCGGACCTCGGCCCCCAGGCCCTCCGGACGCGCGGAGGGTGTGGTGAGGATCAGGACCAGGAGCTGTGCCCGCGCCAGGACGGGAATCCAGATCAGGCTCGCCGGCGCGCCCGCGGTCATCAGCGCGGAGAGCGCCGTCCACTTGCACAATAGCGCCAGGATCAAGGCCAGGACGCCGAAGGGCCCGGAGCCGGGGTCCCGCATGATCTCCAGGGTGCGGTTTCGGTTGCCCAAGCCCCCGATCCAGGCATCCGCGGTATCCGCCAGTCCGTCCAGGTGCAGCCCTCCGGTGAGCCCTACCCAGACGACGAGCACCAGGGCGGCGGCCATCCCCAGGTCGGGAATGCCCGCCGCCGTCAGTAGCCCCGACAGGCCCCAGACTATGGAGCCGAGGACGAGTCCCACCAGCGGAAAGAGGACCGCGCAACGACCGAAATCCGGGCCCGAGACGGGTCCCGGGTCCGGCAGGGGCAGCCGGGTGAGGAAACGACCGGCGATCAGAGGGCACCTTAAAAAATTGCCGGGAGGCAATTTTTTAAGGTGCCCTAGAAAGGCGCGCCACATGGCTCCGGCCGGCCGTGGAACAACAGACTCGGGTGGCCTGCCCCATCCGGCACCCGCAGGCGGGTCCGACAGGCGGGCGGTACCTCGATCCGCATCGTGGCGGTCGCGGAGAGCCCCAGGACCTGTCCCAGGATGACGCGGATAACGCCGCCGTGGGTCAGGATCAGGGGAAAGCGAACCCCCGTCCGGTGCGTGAGTATCCGCTCCCAACCCCGCAGGACCCGTTCCCGCAGGGCCGCGAAGGATTCGGCGCCGGGCGGCGTGAACCCTTCCGGATCCTCCCACAGGCGTTTCAGCTCGGCGACCGGCAGCTCATCGGCGCGCTTATTCTCCCAGGCCCCGAACCGCCGCTCGTTCAGCTCCGGCATCAGCTCCGGGGATAGCCCGGATCGCGCCGCCAGCTCCCGAGCCGTCTCGACGCAACGACGGGCCGGCGAGCTGAACAGGGCATCGTAGGGCAGGCTGTGCCCATCGGGCCCATGCAGTCCCGCCAGGGCCGAGCGTATCTGCGCCCGCCCGCAGACGCTGAGCCCGTCGTCGGTGGTCCCCCGAAACCGCTCGCCGCCTGTCACCGCGCCATGGCGCAGCAGATCGACAAAGCGATCTTCCGTATCCCGTTTCACAACCTTTTGCACCTTGAAATCGCCGGTACAGCCGCGTACACATCCTGGAAACAAGAACCACGGAGGCAGACACCGATAGACACAGATCGCAATCCGTGTTTATCCGTGTCTGCCTCCGTGGTTCTGATGCAATGCAGTAAAGACCCCAGATTGAGAACGTCCCCTAGCTACCCCTTCCGTCTCTCGTTCCCACGCGCCGCGTGGGAACGTGGAAGCTCCGCGCTGCGGAGAGTGAGCCAATAGTCGGTTGATGCGGTTCGCTTCGCTCACCGCATCCTACGGGAGCTACCTGAAATAGAAACTGAAATGGGGTACTAGCTACCCGTTCCAGCGCCGAAATCCGGGTCCTGGCCGGACGTCGGACCCAGATCCTCCAACGGCGGTCCCTTCAATACTTGGGGCAATCCGGCCACGGTGAACACGACCCGATCACAGCGGGCGGCAAGCGCCTGATGGAGCAGGCCCGCCTCGTCACAGTAGCGGCGGCTGATTTCGCCGAGGGGAATGATGCCCATGTTGGTCTCATTGCCGACCAGCACGAGATCGCCGGCCAGCGACGGCAAGGCCGCCAGCAGGGCGGTGCGCTCGGTCTTCAATCGGGATGGGTCCCCGTGGGAGAGCAGGTTTGTGAGCCACAGGGTCAGGCAGTCCACGATCAGGCAGCGGTCGGGCGCGGCCGCATCCGCCAGCACCCGTCCCAGGGCGAGTGGCTCTTCCACCACCAGCCAGTCCTCGGGACGATGCCGACGATGGGCCGCGATCCGGCGCGCCATCTCCCCGTCCCCCGCCACCGCGGTAGCCACATAGACGACCTGGCGACCGCTCGCGACAGCAAGCCGTTCCGCCAGCCGACTCTTGCCGGAACGCACGCCGCCGAGGATCAGGGTCTTCACCGCCGCCTCCGGTCGATCAGGGCGCCGGCGGCAGTGACGTGAGTAGTACCCCATGTCACCTTATTTTGCATCCTCAGAGCCCTCCCAAACGCGCCCAGGCAAGGCACAGTGCGCCGGGAATAGCTCACACTATTGCCAAGCGCTGTAACGCCGCTTGGGCGCGTTTGGGGGGCTCCCTGCGGGCGCGACGAGAAGCGGCCATCTGCCTCGTTGCGCGAGCTTGAAATAGGACCGGCTATTCCTGCGCTCACGCGCCTCGCATCTGGCCGCTTCTCGCCGCGCTG
>JAIZWN010000711.1 GCA_020443945.1 Candidatus Thiosymbion ectosymbiont of Robbea hypermnestra
AAGTAGCGATTGCGCAACGGGGTCGGGGCCTGGCCGATTTTCAGGTGTCCGAACAGCCGCTCGAACCCGTCCGACCGTGCCAGGTCGTAGTAGTTCTCCAGCATCGACAGCACCAGACTCTTGCCGAACCGGCGTGGGCGCAGGAACAGCACATGGTCCCCCGCTCCTTCCAGGGAAGCCATGCGGTCCGTGCGGTCGGCATAGAAGTAGTCTTGCGTGACAACTTTGTGAAAATCGGCAATACCGTAGGGAAATTTCATTCGTCAAGCCTGATAGTAGAGTTGTACCGCCCGAATATTATTCGAGTACAGCTACTCAATTTGCGACCGATTTGCGTTCATTCGCGTTCATTCGCGTTCATTCGCGGCGAAAAAGAATTCTCGCTCAGAAGCCGCTGGTGATCGGATAGCGTCGGTCGCGGCCGAAGGCGCGGTAGGTGATGCGCACGCCGGGCGGCGCCTGCCGACGCTTGTATTCGTTGCGATCCACCAGGCGCGCCACCCGCCGCACTTCCGCCTCCGGATAGCCGGCCGCCACGATCTCCGCGACGCTTCGATCATCCTCGATGTAGTCCTTGAGGATGGCGTCGAGCAGCGCGTAATCCGGCAGGCTGTCCTGATCGGTCTGATCCGGACGCAGCTCGGCGGAGGGCGGACGTGTGATCACCCGTTCCGGGATGACCCGCCCGCGCCGATTGCGATAGTGCGCCAGGCGATAGACCAGGGTCTTGAACAGGTCCTTGAGGGGCGCGAACCCCCCCGCCATATCCCCGTACAGGGTCGCATAGCCCACCGCCATCTCGCTCTTGTTGCCGGTGGTCAGGAGCATCCTGCCCTTGCGGTTGCTGATGGCCATGAGGAGGATGCCGCGGCAGCGGGCCTGGATGTTCTCCTCGGTCACGTCCGCGTCTCCATCGGCGAGCTGGTCTTGCAACATGCCGAGAAAGGCCCGGAATGCCGGCTCGATGGAGATGACATGGGCCTCCACCCCCAGGATGCGCGCCTGTTCCAGCGCGTCGTCCACGCTCATGTCGGCGGTGAAGCGCGACGGCATGAGCACGACCTCTACTTGCTCCGGCCCCAGGGCATCCGTCGCTACCGCCAGCGTCAGGGCCGAATCGATCCCCCCCGATAACCCGAGCACAACCCCGCCGAAGCCATTCTTGCGGACATAGTCCCGCACCCCCAGCACCAGGGCCTGATACACCGCCTCCTCCCGTGCGGGCATGGGCGCCAGGGCGCCCGGCATCGGCCGCGGACCCGCCTCGAGCGCGAGCTCCACGACCAGGGACGCCGCCTCGAAATAGGGGGCCCGTTGGGTGAGGTTTCCCGCGGCGTCCACCACGAAGGAGCCGCCATCGAACACCAGCTCGTCCTGTCCCCCTACCAGATTCGCATAGATGATGGGGATACCCTGCTCCCGCGCCCGGAATTGGACCAGTGCCTCACGCTCCGCGGCCTTGTCGAGATGGTAGGGTGAGGCATTGATGTTGATCAGCAGCTCGGCGCCGGCGGCCGCGGCCCGGCGTGCCGGGCCCTCCTCCCAGATGTCCTCGCACACCGTGAGGGCGATGCGTACCCCCCGGAACGCCAGAATGCCGTTGCCGTTGCCGGGCTGAAAATAACGCTTTTCGTCGAAGACGCTGTAGTTCGGCAAGAGCTGTTTGGCATACTCGGCAAGGACCCGCCCGTCGCCGACCAGACCCGCCACATTGAACAGACCGCCCAGGGTTGCCTTGGGGTAGCCCAGGATCAGGGCGATGCCGCGCGTCTCGGCAGCGATCCGTAGCAAGGCCGCCTGGGTACGCTCGGTGAGCTCGGGGCGCAGGAGCAGATCCTCCGGCGGATAACCGGTCAGGGTCAGCTCCGGGAACACCACCAGGTCCGCTCTCTGCTCGTCCCTGGCGGCAACGGCCGCCGCAATTACCTGGTCTCGATTGCCATCGACATCACCGACGAGCAGATTCAGTTGCGCGACCAGAATGCGTAGCTTCGGGGGAGTTGCCATGTCGATACTCGGTAGTGGGTAAATCCTGCGTGATGTTCAACGTTTGTTCTCACACAAAGCCAGTAGAGTAGAGGACAGGTTTCCCGTGTCCTTAGATTTGGCCTATCCGTTCCCGCCCCTTTC
>JAIZWN010000712.1 GCA_020443945.1 Candidatus Thiosymbion ectosymbiont of Robbea hypermnestra
CCTCGCCGTCATTCCGGGTGGGACCCCGGAATCCAGTCGTCCAGGGACGGCAAACCGGCAGCATCGCACAAGCGCCGAGTCTTTTCTCGGTGTAACAGAAAATGAACACTGGCGCCTGAGGCAGGTCTCGGCGGTTCCTGCAACCTGCCTCCCTGGCATCGGCAGATTCCGGCGTCCAAGCCGGAATGACGGCTTAATTTAATGACATTGCATCCCAACCTACGCGCTATTTTGTTTGACATCCCTCCCGCTCCGCCTTTTTGAGTAGCCATAGGGATGCAAGAACCAGATGGAAGTTCGCCGTAATTGTTCGCTCAGGAGACCTGAGGTAACAAATCTTCCGCAGATATCAACGCATTGTTTCTGAATGTGTTGATGGAGATATTCATGAAGTTGAAAAAGAAGCAACCGTTGTGGTATATAAGGCGTTGCGACGTACTTAGACACGGCGACTCGCCGTCTACTACCTGTGGAGAGTTAAGAGATGAAAAAGCTATGTTCTGGTTTTGTTGTATCCGCGTTGGTCGTTCTTAGCTATTCAGCATCCGCTTATGACTCAGGCTACAGCGACCTGCCTAGCGCCAGAATTGACGTAAACAATGATGGGCGGATTGACTACTGTAGGTTTGTCGGCGACTCACCGAATATTTTCATCGCTTGTGACATTGGCACATCAAACCAATACGCCTATCAGTCGGTAAAAGGAATCGATCAAGGTTATGGGGACATGCCCCGTGGTTTTAAAGACATAAATAGAGATGGATACGGTGACTACTGCAGGTGTGTCGGAAACTCTCCAACCATTTTCTACTCCTGCAATCTCGGACGTAGCGATAGTTTTGACCCGGATCAATACACTGCTAATTATCCGGGAACCTATTGCAATTAATAATTAACGTCTAACCAGTAGCTCAACCGAGATCAGAGCAAGACGTCAAGCTCAGGGCCGTAGCCCGCGTAGCCCGCGTAGGGCGGGATAGCGTAGCGTATCCCGCCTTCTGGCTTCGAAGCCAAGAGACCGCATTATCACGAGACGGTAAAAAAATACCGACAACCCACGTAATATCGGCCTTTTAAGCTGAGCGGCACATGATATCCTCTATCCCATACCCCATTACGCTCGCGCTTTTATCCCAGGCAGTACCTTCTTCTTCACTGGGAAATGGGGTCAGGTCTTGATCCGTGACCCTTGAAGGCATATATCAAGACCTGACCCCATTTCCCTTCGGCTGAACTCAGCGTTAGCATCTCAAAAGAAACCGACGCTATGAATCCATGTGGACAGCAATTATCATTAGGGTATGAAAACATCACTTGAACATTTGCCAAAGCAAAAACAGCAGGAATTACAAAGGGCTATCGAGATCATCCGAGAAGAAATCGATCTCGATATGCTTATCTTGTTTGGGAGTTATGCCCGTGGTGACTGGGTAGAAGACCTTGACCCGGAAACCCTCCTTTACCGCTATCAAAGCGATTTTGATCTTCTTGTTATTACCGAAACACCTCGCCAAGCCAGCAAAATTGAGCAAAACAATCCACTTGCTCAACGTTTGATTAAAACCATCCATCGAACGCCAATCAGCCTGATTGCCGAAGACATCCAGTTTGTAAATCGTCGTTTAAGGAAAAGTCAATACTTTTATATTGACATCCTGCGGGAGGGAGTACTTCTGTATGATTCAGGTAAGTTTCAATTGGCGGAACCAATTGAAATAACATCCAAAGAAAGAAAAGAATTGGCTGAAAGTGATCTTTTATATTGGATAAATAATGCAAATGAATTTATTGATGACTGCCTGATTAATATTGAAAAAAGTCGTTTCAAAAAAGCGGCATTTTATCTACATCAAGCAACAGAGAGTTTTTATGCTGCTATCTTATTAGTGTTCACTCGCTACAAACCAAGTACCCATGATTTAGAAAAGCTTGGTCAAAGAGTGGGAAGCATTGAGCCTAGGTTCTTGTCAGTATTTCCAAAAGCCACAGAGGAAGAAAAAGAGTACTTTAAACTGCTTCGCAAAGCCTACGTAGATGCTCGTTACAAACCAAGCTATACAATTACAAAGGAACAGCTTGATTGGCTGGCTGAGCGTGTAAATCACCTGAAAGAATTAACGGAAAAACTGTGCAGGGAGAAAATTGAAAGTTTTAGCCCGCGTAGGATGCGGTGAGTAATGCGAACCGCATCAATTAGGATCGCAAAGCCCGCGTGGGGCGGGAAAGCGTAGCACATCCCGCCTTTTTGGCTGCAAGCGACCCAATGCTGCGGTCCGGCTCCTTAAGCAGCTTTCAAGCTCAGTGTCACGCGGCATTGGGCGCCTGAGCCATGCTGTTAGCCGCGGTCGACACCATTAAACATGTTGCAAGTAAAAATCATCATGGCAAAGTGTATTCTGGCCTTTTACAAAACGTAAGTTTAGAATAGGTAATGATATGAACTTTCCCGATTTAGAACGCATTACGCTTAATCCGAAAGTGATGGGTGGCAAGCCTTGTATTCGGGGAATAAGAATAACGGTTGGGACGATAACGGGTCTACTATCCGCCGGAAGAACAAACGAGGAAATATTAAAGCTCTATCCGGACTTGGAAAAAGAAGATATTTTCGCCGCGTTAGCTTATGCCACCTGGCGAGCAGAAGAATATGATGTTCAACTCAAGGTGTCATGAAAATAGTTTTGGATATGAATATTCCTCAGGGTTGGAAAGAGCTTCTTGAGGCACGGGGGCATGAAACGATCCATTGGCGTGAAATTGGAGAAATTCGCGCTGAGGACACTGAGATAATGGAATGGGCCAGACAAAATCAGTTTATAGTATTCACTCACGACCTGGATTTTGGTTCACTTCTTTACGCTACAAATGCAAATAAACCAAGCGTAATACTGGTTTTTGCAAGACATTACATTCGCCTTATCCATTAAAAGTTCTCAAGAAAATGAGGCGTTTTATGAAGCATTCTTCATTGTCCCATTTCTGAAAGAAATCTGGAAACATCACAGAAATGTCAAAGTGTGGTCGCATATTCATATCCAATACGACAATGATTTATGTGGGAATCCGGACTATATCGTGTCGGCCTTACACGAGCCTCACTCGTATGAAGTGTTAAGTACCCCTCTCTTGGCAGCGATTCAGGCGAAACAACAAAATTTTATTGCAGGCTGGGGGCAATGTCTTGCCGCCATGCTTGCCTGTCAGAAAATCAATGCCGATCACCATCGAGGCGATCAGCCATTACCTCCGGTGTATGGGATTGTCTCGACTGGTGAGATCTGGGAATTTGGCAAACTCGAAGCGCATACATTGAAAAAATATCCTGCCCCGATTTCAATCGCTAACCCGATCCAACTTGCGGGAGTGCTGGATTATATTTTTTCGGAATGTGAACGTGTGTCATTATGATGAGCGGAAAAGCGCGGTAGGATGGGTAGAGGCGCGCCAATGAGCTTTGGGTAGGCCAATCATCTTAACCGCGCCGAAACCCATC
>JAIZWN010000713.1 GCA_020443945.1 Candidatus Thiosymbion ectosymbiont of Robbea hypermnestra
GAAGCGCTTATCCATCTGCTCCAGGATGGTCTTGATCAGCTCGCGCTGGTGCCCGAGTTCTTCCTCGATGCGCACCATCCGCTCACGCAGCTCGACCTCGTAGACCGCCGGCGGTCGGCCGAGAGCCCCCTCGGCGAGCCACTCACCCAGGTGTTCTTTGATGAATCGGATATCTTCCGCAACGAGACTCATGATACTGGCACATGTTCAGATAGACGGATAACCAAGTATACCTGCATATTCCTCTGCATTCTTCGCGCCTTCGGGGTGCGGAAACAGGCAACCGCCGCTGCCGTTTGTCGATCTGTCATTCGGCGACCCCGATGCCGGAGCCGTCAGGTCCGCAACCCGTCGCCAGGGGTCGGGCATCCGGCAAATAATTAAACGTCATTTACTAAATTATTCTTGCGCGCACCTGGTAGCCATGCTAGCTTCCGCACCATGGCGACTGGGTTGAAACGCTATGAGTTCAGCGAGCGGTTGGCCGAAATCCTCGGCGAATCCCGTCGCGACCTGCGTTTTCGCGTGACCATGCTGGTCGCGGGCGGCCTGATGGCGCCGGGTCCGCGGGGGCGTGGTTCGCCCTTGGCGACACCCCACTACGCCGCCAAGCTCTTGCTCGGGTCCATGGCCGCGCCCCGGCAGGCCCATACGGTCGACGCTATTCGTTGCTACGAACGGTTGCGCCCGACCGTCCGCACGGCGGATAGCGCAACGCCCCGCGTCACCTTGGGTCCGCGGCCCCTGCCGGGACATACGGGCCCTGCACCCGCGCCCACGCTGCCGCTGCTCTCCGGTCACCGCACCTTCGGGGATATCCTGATCCGATTGCTGGAGCTTGCCGCCAGGCCA
Source organism: Candidatus Thiosymbion ectosymbiont of Robbea hypermnestra (assembly GCA_020443945.1). Taxonomy (GTDB): domain Bacteria; phylum Pseudomonadota; class Gammaproteobacteria; order Chromatiales; family Chromatiaceae; genus Thiosymbion; species Thiosymbion ectosymbiont_B. The sequence continues at coordinate 853 of JAIZWN010000713.1, forward strand.
CAGACCAGAACGGACCTGATGCGGGAGCTGTTCGGCATCCAAGTCAGCCGCGGGTATCCGGCAAGCGCGGTGCAGCTGGGCGCCTGGTCCGAGGGACAACGCAAGATCGTCACCCAGCGTTACGAGCCGGCCACGGGCGCCCGCCCGCCCGCCTGGCTCGATCCGGAACGGGACGGCAACCCCGATCCCGGCCTCTATCACACGGTGTTCTTACCGGCCGCCAAGCTGGTGGAGATCGGTAAGCTCACCAGCCTTCCCGATAAGGAGAGAGCCCCCATGATCAACTTAGGACCGAAAATGGCGCATATTTCAAAGCTCGCCGGCCTCGTTCGCCAGACCCGTTTCCGCGAGCACTGGGAGAAGCTGCTGGCGACCCTGGCGACCGTTCAGGCCTGGTCGGACCGGGTCGGTACGCACGACAGCCGGCTCGTCGAGGTCCGGGATTTCGGATCGAATCCGGGCCAACTGCGGATGCTCACCTACGTCCCCGACCGGCTGCCGGCGGCAGCGCCCCTGGTCGTCCTGTTGCACGGCTGCACCCAATCCGGGGCCTCGTTCGACAAGGGCGCCGGCTGGTCGACACTCGCCGATCGGTACGGATTCGCGCTCCTGCTGCCCGAGCAGCACTGGACCAATAATCCATTGCGCTGTTTCAACTGGTTTCGTCCCGAGGATACCCGCCGGAACGGGGGCGAGGCCCTGTCCATCAGACAGATGATCGACCGCGCGGTCGGGGACCACGGGCTCGACCACCGGCGCATCTACGTAACCGGGCTGTCATCGGGGGGCGCCATGACCTCCGTGATGCTGGCGACCTACCCCGAGGTATTCGCGGGGGGAGCGGTCCTCGCGGGCGTACCCTATCGCTCGGCGGACAACATGCAGGAGGCCTTCGAAAGCATCTTTCAGGGGCGCGGTCGCGCCCCCCGCGAATGGGGCGATCTGGTGCGCAGCGCCTCTTCCCACCAGGGGCCCTGGCCCAGGGTATCGGTCTGGCACGGCGATGCCGACTCCGCGGTAAAGCCCGTAAATGCCGACGAGATCGTCAAGCAGTGGACGGATGTGCACGGAGTGGCGGACAGCCCCAGCATCGAACGGACCCTGGCGGGTCATTCCCATCGGGTATGGCAGGGGGTGGACGGCAAACCGCTGGTCGAGTCCTACACCATTCGCGGCATGTCCCACGGCGCGCCCCTGAGCACCGGAGACCGGCCCGACCAATGCGGCACCGCGGCGCCCTTCTTCAACGACGTCGGCATCTCCTCCGCCTTCCATATCGCCGACTTCTGGCGTCTGCTCGAGCCGGAGCTGAATGTGGCGGCCTCGGCTTCCACCAGGACCAGCGATCGGGCACGGCCCGAGACGATCAACCCCTCGCGGGACCCGAGCCATGACCGCCCGGACCCTACAGGGCCGGAGGAGCTCCCCGTGCGCGGCGTCTTCGTCGGATCATCGGAGTCGCCGGGCGGGCGGACCGGCTCGGAACGCCAGGATCAGGCAACCGGGCCCGCCGGCGGGGAAACTCTGCCGCTGGGAATCAACGTCCACGGAATCGTGCGCAAATCCCTGGAGGCAGCCGGCCTGGTCACGGGCGGGACACCCGCCGCCGGGGGATCGGGCGGCAGCGGCGGAATGCCGTTCGGGATCGACGTGCCGGGAATTATCGGGACCTCCCTGGAGGCGGCGGGGGCCCTCCGCAATTCCGCCGCGCGTCCGAACGCCACCGGCCCGAAACCGGAAACGGCCGATCCCGGTTGGCAGGGCGAGGGCTGGGAGCTGCTCGCCGACGAGCCCGGCGCCTCTCGGGATGGCCCCATCCTCTTCGGGCAGGTCTCCTCCGGCCAGGTCCGCGAAACGGGCAAGCAGATTCGCTCGACATCGCGCAAGATCGTCCTGGGCCCCAGGCCGGAGCTCAGCTACGTGCGCCGACTCGACCTCGATGCGGCGGTAAACGACCACACCAGCGCAAGCTTCAGCGTCCTGGTGGATGGCACGCCGGTGGACGAGGCCTCCGCCATCGGCATGACGCATGTCGAGTCGGAATGGTTGCAGCGGTCGGATATCGATCTCTCCCGGTTCGCGGATCGGGCCGTGACCCTGACCTTCGAGGTAGCCGCAAGCTCCAATGTCCGTAACCAGGTATCGGCCAGGGCCTGGGTGGATCGAATCCGTATCAAATCGGTTTCACCCGTGTGCTGATACCCCGTTTCGCCCTTAGAGGCGGCCTGAAAGTTATGGGATCAGGGGCAAGACAAATGCCCCGTGTTTGCCGCAAAATCCCCAAGAAGAGGGTATGGGCGCCCGCCATGCGGGCGCCTGTATTCGCGAAGAGCACCAAAATGGTACGGCGGCTCGGGGGGCGGGTCGGGAATGTTCGATTGCGGTGCGAGCCGGGCTGTGATAAATCGACGCCAGGGACCTTGAAAAATTGCCGGGAAAAATTTTCGAGGTGCCCGAGAGGCGCCGATGGGCAGCGTCTTTGTCGGAACAGCCGGGATTGGCATACTCAGTGCATGGTAGAAGATTGCCGGTGTTCCACCCATATTCCGGGTTGCCCGATGTACCCCGGAGCATAGATCACATTCGACTCGAAGGTTCAAAAACGCATGAAATCACAAAAAATTGCCGCCACCGGCGCTGCCGTAGCCATCCTGGCCCTATCCGGGGGCCCCATGGGCACGGCCCTGGCCGCGCCGGAGTCCCCCCACGAAATCAGCGCCAATGTGGCCCTGACCTCCAACTACATGTTCCGTGGCATCAGTCAGACCAACAATGGGGCGGCGATCCAGGGCGGGTTCGACTATGAATACACCCCCTACGATCTCTACGCCGGGGTTTGGGCCTCCAACGTCGATAGCTCGTCTCGGGGGTACAACGGCGCCGGTATGGAGCTGGATTTTTATGCCGGTTGGGCGCCGTCCTGGAAGAACCTCGACCTGGATTTCGGCTATGTACGCTACCAGTATCCCAGGACGGAGACCTCCACGAACGATACCGACGAGTTCTACTTCGGCCTCTCCTACGATGTGGGGGATTATTTCACGCCCGGCTACACCACCTACTACAGCGATGACTTTTTCGGCGGCGGTTCCGCCTGGTATCACGACCTGAGCCTCGCAATCCCCTTGATCGAAGGCGTGTCCCTGAACGGCCACTATGGCTGGAACCGGTTCGATACCAGCAGGAACAATTATGATGATTTCAGCATCGGTATCGCCACGGAGTACTCGGGCTTCGGGTTCGATGTGAGTTGGGTCAACCGCACCAAGAGAGGGGCCTGCTCGGCGCCCTTGCAGTGCGGGGACACGGCCGTATTCACGCTCTCCAGGTCCTTCTGACCACGGAATCCGCGGCGGTCGACAGGGCCGCCTTTCACCATGGAGTCATTATCATGAAACTAGTTACCGCCATCATCAAACCATTCAAGCTCGACGATGTGCGCGAGGCCCTCGCCGAGGTCGGGGTCTCCGGGATCACCGTGATCGAGGTCAAGGGCTTCGGTCGCCAGAAGGGCCACACGGAGCTTTACCGCGGCGCCGAATATGTCGTGGACTTCCTGCCCAAGATCAAGCTGGAAATCGCCGTGGACAACGATCTGCTGGACAAGGTGGTCGAGGCCATCACCAATGCCGCGCGTACCGGCAAGATCGGAGACGGCAAGATCTTCGTCTTCGATCTCAACGAGGTCACCCGTATCCGCACCGGCGAGACCGGTCCGGACGCCCTCTGAGCGACGGCCGTTTTTCAGGAGGATTTGTCCAGTGGAAACCCTCGATCAAGTGACCGAGCTCGCCTATGCGCTCGATACCTTTTACTTTCTCGTATCCGGCGCTCTGGTCATGTGGATGGCCGCCGGCTTCGCCATGCTCGAGGCCGGCCTGGTGCGGGCCAAGAATACAACCGAGATCCTGACCAAAAACGTGGCCCTGTTCGCCATCGCCTGCATCATGTACATGCTCGTGGGCTACAACATCATGTACCCGGACACCGGCAACGGCTTCATCCCCGCCTTGGCTCCGAGCTTTCTGTTCGGGGGCGATCATTCGGCCACGAAGGTGCTCGCCAGTAAGGGCGAAACCTACTATTCGGGGATGTCCGACTTCTTCTTCCAGGTGGTATTCGTGGCCACGGCCATGTCCATCGTCTCCGGCGCGGTCGCGGAACGGATGAAGCTATGGGCCTTCCTGTTGTTCGCCGTCATCCTGACCGGCTTCATCTATCCGTTGCAGGGCTACTGGAAATGGGGCGGCGGTTTTCTCGACGAGCTGGGCTTCAACGACTTCGCCGGCTCCGGCATCGTGCATCTGTGCGGCGCCTCGGCGGCCCTGGCCGGCGTGCTCCTGCTCGGCGCGCGCAAGGGCAAATACGGCAAGGACGGCTCCATCAACGCCATTCCCGGCGCCAATATGCCGCTGGCTACCCTGGGCACCTTCGTCCTGTGGCTCGGTTGGTTCGGCTTCAACGGCGGCTCGGAGCTGAAGATCTCCGACATCGGCGAGGCCAACTCGGTAGCGGCGGTGTTCGTCAACACCAATATGGCCGCCGCCGGGGGCTTGGTGGCAGCCCTGCTCACGGCGCGCGTCCTGTTCGGCAAGGCGGACCTGACCATGACCCTGAACGGCGCCCTGGCGGGTCTGGTGGCCATCACGGCCGAGCCCCTGACCCCGGTGCCCCTGTACGCGGTCCTCATCGGGGCCGTCGGCGGTCTGCTCGTGGTCTTCTCCATCATCACCCTGGATAAGCTCCGCATCGACGACCCGGTGGGCGCCATCTCCGTGCACGGCGTGGTAGGCATCTGGGGCCTGCTGGCCGTTCCCATTACCAACAGCGAGGCCAGCATCGGCGCCCAGCTGATCGGTCTCGGCACCATCCTGGGCTGGGTCTTTGCGACCTCCTTCATTGCCTGGTTCCTCATCAAGCTCATCATGGGCATTCGGGTGAGCGAAGAAGAGGAATGGGAAGGCGTGGATATCGGCGAATGCGGACTGGAGGCCTACCCCGAATTCGTCGGGGCCAAGGGCTCGGCGACCTGAGGGGCCCCGACCGAAAGATTCGAGGTGTCCGCCTGGGGGCAGGGATGCCCCCTAGGGGGCGTTCTCAATTCTCACACAAAGGCACCAAGCCACAAAGGGATCGTGGATCATGGGTAAGGCGCCCGTTGGCCGTCATTCCGGCAGGGATTGCCGGAACCTGCCGGTGCCAGGGATGGCAAGTCACCGGAACCTGTGAGGTC
>JAIZWN010000714.1 GCA_020443945.1 Candidatus Thiosymbion ectosymbiont of Robbea hypermnestra
TAAGGACACGGGAAACCTGTCCTCTACTCTACTGTGAGAACAAACGTTGAACATCACGCAGGATTTACCCACTACCGAGCCGCGGAGACGCAGAGGACACAGAGTTGAATAATTCTTCTCTGCGTCCTATCGATTGATCATGCCGTTACTCTGTATTTTCGTATTGCACTGGCAGATCGGGTGATTCATGATCAATGACAGGTACAATGCCGGGGGTGAGGAACAAACTCCGACGATATATTAAATCTTCATACATCCTAATATCTGGGACGAAATTGTGCAAAAGAGGTATGACGTGGCTACTAATTTAGTGATTGATGACTGTCAGGCAAGCCCAGTTGTTGGGGAGACAAAAAACCAAAAAGGCAGTGGTAACAGAAGCCCTGGAAGAGTATATCCAACGTAGAAGACGGCAAGATATCATCAAATTATTCAATAAGATAGAGTACGAAAAAGATTACGATTATAAGAAACAGCGGAAGGTAAAATGAAAATAATAGTCGATACTTGTATCTGGTCGCTTGCATTCCGTAGAAGTGAATATCGTTCAGCCTCCCACCTCCTTATTGGGAGTCTTGTCGGTTCGACGTTATCGGTATCGAGAACACATGAATGACGAGATCGGACCGGGTATCGACCGGTTGCGGGCCGATGCCCTGGCGCAGGTCGCCGCGGCAGGGGACCTCACGGCCCTGGACCGGATACGGGTAGGCTATCTGGGCAAGAGCGGTCGGCTCACCGCGGAGCTCAAACGGCTCGGCAAGCTGCCGAAGGACGAGCGTCCAGGGGCCGGACAGGCGATCAATCAGGCCAAGGCACAGATCCAGGAGGCCATCGAGGCGCGCAGAAAAGCACTGGAACAAACGGCCCTGGCCGACCGACTGGCTACCGAGCGCATCGACGTTACGCTACCGGGCCGAGGTCAAAGGCCGGGTGGTCTGCACCCCATTACCCGTACCCGACAACGGATCGAGCGGCTGTTCGCCAACGCGGGATTCGGTGTCGTCGAGGGGCCGGAGGTAGAGGACGACTACCACAATTTCGAGGCCCTCAACATTCCGGCCCATCACCCGGCGCGGGCCATGCACGATACCTTCTATTTCGATGAGCATTTGCTCCTGCGCACCCACACCTCGCCGGTGCAGATCCGGGTCATGGAAAAACAGGGGCCGCCCTTGCGCGTCATCGCCCCCGGCCGGGTCTATCGTTGCGACTCCGACCTGACCCATACCCCCATGTTCCACCAGGTGGAGGGCTTTCTGGTGGACGAGCAGGCGACCTTCGCCGACCTCAAGGGCGTGCTGTACGACTTCCTGCGCAATTTCTTCGAGCGAGAACTCGAGCTACGCTTCCGCCCGTCCTATTTCCCCTTCACCGAACCCTCCGCGGAGGTGGATATCCAGTGCGTCATATGTAACGGGGCCGGCTGCCGGGTATGCAAACAGACCGGCTGGCTGGAGGTGCTGGGCTGCGGAATGATCCACCCGGAGGTCTTCCGGCATGTGGGGATCGACGCCCAGCGCTACCTGGGCTATGCCTTCGGCATGGGCGTAGAGCGCCTGGCGATGCTGCGCTACGGCATCGACGACATCCGCCTCTATTTCGAGAACGACCTGCGATTTCTCCGGCAATTCGCCTGAAGGGACTTTGGAAGAATGGTGGGAGACCGACTTTGTACCTTATGACTCCACAGCAGAGGCGGTGGCGCTCATTGCAACGCTCTAATAGGACAGGATTAACAAGATTTTTCAGGATTAACAGGATTCTTTAAAACAAAAGCAGACACCTTGAAACATTTCTGGTAGCGTTCAACCGGAAATTCATCAAGATACATTAGGCCCTACCGGCAAAGGCAAATCGTATGAGATACCGAGTGGTCATCGAGTGCATGTTAGGCTGAGAAAAATTCACCGGAACATACGGTCGTGAAATTCGAGTGGGATGTAAACAAAGCGGCGTCGAATTTACGAAAACACGGAGTCTCGTTTCAAGAGGGCGCTTCGGTTTTCGGTGACCCAATGGCCCTCACATTCGAAGATCCGGACCGCTCCATTGATGAGAGTCGGTTTTTAACTTTTGGCATTACCAGAACCGAAAAGCTTGTCATTGTGTCTCATACTGAAGCGGCAGGCGCCACGCGGATTATAAGCGTGCGCGGTATGAACAAGCGAGAGAGAAATATCTATGAAGAAGACTAAATCAAAAGACGACGAAATGAGGCCGGAGTACAGGCGAGAAGACCTTGGGAAAGGCGTAAGAGGAAAGTATTACCAATCCTACATTGAATCCCATAATCTCGTATTGTTGACCCCAGAAGTCGCTAAGGCTTTCCCATCGGAGGAAGCTGTTAAATGAGGCATTATTATCTCTGATAGAAATAGCTAAAGCGTCAACCGGCCTGACAACTGGCTCTGCGCTGACCCAATGCCGCGGTTCGGTTCCTCAGTAATAGAGTTGCTCCACCTGAAAAGCACCTGTAAATCAAGGGATTGCTGCTCGCAAGCGTCCACCACCCCGCTGTTTTCGGCATACCCACCCTCCTGTGAGGTCATAAGCCATTGATTTTCATAGCTCAGCATTGGGTGCAACTCTAGTTTTCAAGTTCAATGCCACACGGCATTGGATGCCTGAGCTAAGAGACTGCCTTTTTAGACAGTCTCTATTTGACTAACCCCTTTAAAAACAAGGGGTTAATTTTCGGTCGAGCCCTCTACTGCAAGGGGGGTTCTAGACAGCCTCTAAGCCGTTGGCTGGTAAAACGACCGAAGCAGCGTAAGTAAAATAAGGATACTGCAAGAGGACAAAGAAATGGCCCGACTGGTTGTTCGGTTGGAAAGCAAAGAAAAAGCTAAGTTGCTTTCCGAATTCCTTTCGGCGTTAAACTTCGTTAGCTCAGTTGAGTTGACTGAAGATAGACTCATACCGCCGAAAACCGAAGAGGATTTTTTCTCCTTGGCTGGCTTGTGGAAAGGTAGAAATATAAACCAAGATTCCATCCGCAAGGATGCATGGAGAGAAACGCATCAATGATTCTCTGCGATACCAATATTCTAATTGAATTTTATAAAAATACACCAGAAATTATTGGTGAACTTTGTGAAATCGGTCAACATCAGTTGGCAGTAAGCGCCATAACACAAGCCGAGCTGTATTTCGGAGCTTTAGATAAGTCGGAATTACAGAAAATAAAAAGACATTTATCTTTGGTTTTTGTTATCCCCGTTGATAATCATATTTCCAAGCAGTTTATTTCCCTGATGGAAAAATATTCGTTGAGCCATAAGTTATCTATCCCGGATGCTCTGATTGCTTCAACCGCCTTGGTACACCAACAAGAACTCTATACATTGAATGATAAGGATTTTCGCTTCATTTCAGGACTACGACTATACAATCCAAAGATGTGACAAGCTGCCGGGTAAAGGGCCGTAGAATGGGGTATGGCACGAATCGCATCGATCAAGAACAAAATGGGATGGGTAGTGGGATTAAAGCAAGTTTCGCCTGACACGGCGCTGCACCGGACTGCTGCTTCGCTGGTACTCCGTAGCGACCGGTGAGCTTGATCGTTAGGTACCCGATGATGAATGAGTCCCAATGTTATCGTGGTTGATTACTGCTGTTAGCGTTCTGAATTCAGGCGGGAAAGAGTGAGATGCGATTCAGTGAGGCATGGCTGCGGGAGTGGGTCGATCCCGGGGTGGATACCCGGACTCTGGCCGATCAATTGACCATGGCGGGGCTGGAGGTGGACGCGGTGGAGCCGGCGGCCCCCGCCTTCGACGGCGTTCTGGTCGGCCAGGTCCGGGCCGTCGAGGCCCACCCCGATGCCGAGAAGCTCCGCCTGTGTCGGGTCGACATCGGGTCCGGAGAGGATTTGCGGATCATTTGCGGCGCCGCCAATGTGGCCGCGGGCATGAAGGTCCCGGTCGCCACGCTCGGGGCCCGGCTGCCGGGGGGGCTTGAGATCAAGCGGACCAGGCTGCGTGGTGTCGAGTCCTTGGGGATGATCTGTTCGGCGGCTGAGCTCGGACTGGCCGAGACCTCGGACGGCATCCTGCCCCTGCCGGCACAGGCTCCGGTGGGGGAGGACCTGCGCGTCTACCTGGACCTGGACGACCAGTGCATCGCGCTCGATCTGACCCCTGACCGCGCCGATTGCCTGAGCCTTGCCGGGGTGGCCCGGGAGGTCGGGGTAATCAATCGGCGCCCGGTCCGGGAACCGACTGTCGCGCCCGTTCCCGCCCGCAACGATGATCGCTTTCCGGTACGGGTGGCGGTCCCCGCGGCCTGTCCCGTCTATGCCTGCCGGATCATCCGCAATCTCGACCCCGGCGCCGAGACCCCCCTGTGGATGCAGGAACGCCTGCGCCGTAGCGGTCTGCGCAGCATCGGCCCCGTGGTCGATGTCACCAATTATGTCCTGCTGGAGCTCGGCCAGCCGCTGCACGGCTTCGATCTTGACCGGCTGGCGGGGGAAATCCGCGTGCGTATGGCGGCGACCGGCGAACGCATCCGTTTGCTCAACGGCGAGGAGCTCGCACTGCGGGACGACACCCTGGTGATCGCCGACCGGAACCGGCCCGTGGCGCTGGCGGGCATCATGGGCGGAGCCGAGACGGGCGTGGAGGACCACACCCGCGACATTCTGCTCGAAAGCGCCTTCTTCGCCCCCGGCGTTATCAGCGGCAAGGCCCGCGGCTACGGGCTGCACACCGATTCCTCCCACCGCTTCGAGCGCGGGGTCGATCCCCGGCTTCAGGCCAGGGCCGTGGAGCGGGCGACGGCGTTGCTGCTGGATATCGCGGGCGGCGAGCCGGGGCCGGTGGTAACCCTGGAATCCGGGGAACACCTGCCCCGGCGGCAACGGTTGCCTCTGCGCCGGGAGCGGATCGGCCGGTTGCTCGGGATACAGCCGACGGACGAGACTATCGAGGACATCTTCATCCGGCTGGGCCTGGAGATTACGCCGACCGCCGACGGCTGGGAGCTAGTGCCACCCACCAGTCGCTTCGACCTGCTGCTGGAGGTGGACCTGATCGCCGAGATTGGCCGGATCCATGGTTACGAGCGGATCCCCGTCACCCATGCCCGCTCGGCGGCGACCACCCAGGCCCCCCCCGAGGCGGCCTTCGATCCGGACCGTGCGAAATCGGCGTTGGTCGACCGGGGTTATCACGAGGTCATTACCTACAGCTTCGTGAGCCCGGAGCTGCAAGGGCGCATCGACCCGCGGCCCGAGGTCCTGCGCCTGTCCAATCCGCTCTCCGCGGACCTGTCCGTCATGCGCACCAGCCTCTGGCCGGGACTGCTGCAAACGGCGCGGCAAAACCAGGCCCGGCAACAGGAGCGCGTGCGCATCTTCGAGAGTGGCCTGTGCTTTCTGCGCACCGGGACCGAACTGGCGCAGGAGGCGAGGCTCGCCGGCCTGGTCGTCGGGCCGGTGGCCCCCGAGCAGTGGGGTATGCCGGCCCGCCCCGTGGGTTTCTACGGCGCCAAGGCGGATCTGGAGGCCGTACTCGGCCTGACCAGCGACCCGGACCGATTTCGCTTTCTACCCGCCGAGCACCCAGCCCTGCATCCGGGCCAGACCGCTCGCATCGAGTACGACGGCCGTAAGGTCGGCCTGCTCGGCATGTTGCACCCGGCCCTGGCGGCGGAGCTCGACATCGATGGCGACGCCTTCCTGTTCGAGGTCGCGCTCTCCGAGCTGCGGGGAGGCCGGCTCCCGGCATTTAAGCCGCTCTCCAGGTTTCCGGCCATCCGGCGCGACCTGGCGATTGTCGTCGACGCCGACGTAACCTATGACCAGGTACGCCATTGCGTGGCAACCACCGCCTCCGATCTGCTCCGGGACCTTATCCTGTTCGACGTCTACCAGGGCCCGAAAGTAGATTCCGGGAAAAAAAGTCTCGCTTTCGGATTGATTTTACAGGCGTCTTCTCAGACACTTACGGATCAGGAGGTCGATAAGACGATCTGCCGCGTGTTGACGCGACTCGCAAACGAGCTGGGCGCATACCTGAGAGACTGACGTGATGGCGCTGACCAAGGCCGACCTGGCCGAGCACCTCTTCGAGCAATTGGGCCTGAACAAACGGGAAGCCAGGGAAATCATCGAGGGATTCTTCGAGCACATCCGCACCGCCCTCGAACAGGGCGAACAGGTAAAGCTGTCCGGCTTCGGCAACTTCGACCTGCGGGAAAAACCGCAACGTCCCGGAAGAAACCCGAAAACAGGCGAGGCCATTCCCATCTCCGCCCGTCGCGTGGTGACCTTTCGCCCCGGACAAAAACTGAAACTGCGGGTGGAAGCCCATGTTGGAAGTGAACAATAGCAACCACGAGCTACCGCCCATACCCGGCAAACGTTACTTCACCATCGGCGAGGTCAGCGAGCTGTGCGGAGTCAAGCCGCATGTTCTGCGCTACTGGGAGCAAGAGTTCTCCCAGCTCAAACCGGTGAAGCGGCGGGGCAACCGCCGCTACTACCAACACCACGACGTACTCATGGTGCGCCAGATCCGCAGCCTGCTCTACGAGCAGGGATTCACCATCGGCGGCGCGCGCCAGCAGCTATCGGGCAAAACCACCCAACAGGACGCCTCCCAAAGCCACCAAATCGTCCATCAGCTCTGTCGGGAGCTCGAAGAGCTCCTGCACATCCTCAAAGCTTGAGAGACAGCTACCGGGAAGGGACCGATTCGGCCGTCATTTACTCGACTATCCATTTATCCCTAGTACCCCATTTCACCCTATTTTACGCTCTCAGCGCGGCGAGAAGCGGCTAGATGCGAGGCGCGTGAGCGCAGGA